>NZ_JVEL01000067.1:0-19177 GCF_001076875.1 Serratia sp. 506_PEND | reverse complement strand
GGCAGACTCATGATGCTCGATCGCAATCGTCTCACCGGCCCGGCAATCCCCACCCAGCACATCGGCATGATCCGTGAAATGTGGCGCCGAGAAGGGAAACCTACGCCGTGGGCGATGGTACTCGGGGCGCCGCCTGCCGCGGTGGCGGTCGCGGGGATGCCGTTGCCGGCCGGCGTCAGTGAGCCTGACTATGTCGGCGCGCTGCTCGGTAAAAGCGTCACGCTCACCCAAGCGGAAACCAACGATCTCTGGGTGCCGGCCAATGCGGAAATTGTGCTGGAAGGTGAAATCAGCCTGACGGAGACGGCGCTGGAAGGGCCGATGGGGGAGTATCACGGCTATCAACACCAGCAAGGCCATGAACAGCCGGTGTTCCATGTGCGTGCGGTGACGTTTCGCGATGACCCCATTTTGCCGATTTGCGTCGCCGGCACGCCGCCGGAAGAAAATCATACGATCTGGGGCACCATGATATCAGCTCAACTGCTGGAAACCCTGCAGAGCGCGGCCTTGCCCGTTGACTTTGTCTGGTGTTCCTATGAGGCGGCGACCTGTTGGGCGGTGGTCTCCGTCGATATCGAAAAACTGGCCGGAATGAATACCACCGCGGCGGATTTTGCCGGCAAGGTGGCGGAGGTGGTCTTCGGCTCGCATGCGGGCTACCTGATCCCCAAACTGATCCTGGTCGGCAATGACATTGATATTGTCGATATCGATCAGGTGGTTTGGGCGTTGGCCACGCGCTCACATCCGGCGCGCGATCATTTTATTTTCCCGGACGTACGTGAGTTCCCGATGGTGCCGTACCTGACGGAAGAAGACAAGGCGCGCGGCAGCGGCGGCAAAGTCATCATCAACTGCCTGTTCCCCGAGCAGTTCAGCGGCGTAACACGTGCGGGTACCGCCTCTTACAGGCACTCTTATCCTGAACAGGTCAGGGCAAAAGTCGAGGCTAATTGGAAACAGTATGGGTTCTGAAAAAAAAGACAGGCATAGCGGCCGACGGGGAATGGGATTGCCCAATGGTGCGCTTTACAGGATGACGGAGGTGGTGCGTCACCGCGAAAAACGGCTGTCTGCGTTACTCGCTTTGCAAGGACTCAGCCTCCATGAGTGGCGCGCGTTGCGCATTCTCTACAGTTTTCCGGGCGACGTGGCCATGAGTGAGGTGATCGCGCATTCGCAGACCGATCGCACCGCGCTAGGCCGTACGATCACCCAACTGGTTAATCGGGGGTGGGTCGCGCGCTTCCCCGATCCGGAAGATAAGCGCGCGGTATATCTGCGCGTCATGCCGGCGTCTCGTCCCATTTTTGACCAGGCGAGGCAATGGGTGGCGGATTATGACGCACAGCTGATGGCCTGTCTGGACGATGCCGGGCTCAGTGCCCTGGATGACGCACTGCGACGCATGATGCTGTTCATCGAGACCGCGTAGTCCGTTCCGGCGAAAGCCAGCGCCGTATTTCCCGAGTGACCTCATCGCGGTGTTGTACTGTTGCCCGCGGGTAAGGTAATTTGCTGAGGGCATGATGACTGACGCAGGGGCCAACGGACATGAATGAAAGGATCGACTACCACATCGAGAAATACCACTTCGCGCCGCTGGATGAAACCCCGCGGCTCGCGCGCCAGTGGAGCGAGGTGTTGAACGAGTGTCGCCAGACGCAAGCCGGGGCGGAACAGCGTCTGCGCATTGCGCTGCTCAACGTGGACTATGTGACCAGTTTCGAATTGCCGTTTCGTTTATTGCTGGTGCGGGCGCCGCAGCTGATTGCCGGCCTGCGCGATGAGTTGTCGATCAGTCAAAAAAATGTGGTGTTCAACGGCAAGCGCTTTGGCTGCGTTTACAGCCTGAAAAGCGATTTAAGCGACGTGCCTGAGGCCTTTCAATACGGCCTGTCGACCCGTATTCACCGCACTTCGGCGTCGGGCGTGGACGCGTTGCCTTACCGGGAAATCGCCAAAGCGCTCAAGGCGCCGCGTGAGCGACTTAAGCTGGCGCTGGAGCAGGGGCTGCGGGTCACGGCGTTGGACGGACTGTTCTGGTTCGGCATACAGCGCATTGCCGCCGAGGTGCGCAGGCTAAGAAAAACCGGCATGGCGATCGTGACGGCGGAAACGGAGATCTTCGACACCCTGACCGGCACCACGCGCAAGGTTCCGGTATACCGCCTGGCCGAGAGTTGATGACCGATAGTCGGCGGTTCAGCTTATGAAGCGCGATTTCCGCCGGGCTCCTCTACGGTTCTTTTTTACCCGCATCTCCTTGCCGCTCAGCAAGAAAACCGACGTGACATATTCCTAAAATCTGACCTGTGTTCGTTCTGCCGTAGCACAACGCAAACGACGGGCCACCGCCGATAGCCGGTGCCACGATGGTGTTTCCGGTTGGCGGCGCCGTTTGCCGCCCACCTTTGGCTAACATCGACGAGGGTTTGAAGGAGAAGAGTATGTTGAAACGTTTTGCACTGTTGTGCTGGTGCCTGATCGGCGCCAATGCGCTGGCGGCGGGCCCCAACGCCAATATCAAGTATTACGGCTATGACTGGCTGGACTTTTATGAAACCGCCACGCCGTCTTTCAGCGCCACAGAGGCGCTTAAGGCGATTACCGGCACCGGCTTCAGTATGACCAATCTGAATGTGGTGCACACGTTGGCAAGCCTCAATCTGCCCGTTTGCGCCGGGGGGACTTGCGCCGTGAACATTCAGGCTGGTTCGGGGGCGGTATCGGGCTCGCCGTTTATCGATATCTGCCCTGGGGCGGTCTCGAACAGCAGCTGCCAGGCCGCAGGTTCCTGGAACGCCATCTGGACGGCGGTCAAGAAGATCGCCGAAGCCAAATATAAGCCCGGCGCCATTTATTTCATCGATGAGCCGTTCGACGTTCCTGCCTTACAGACCGGGGGAAAATATGACGCTTACCAATACTCCAGCTATGTTTGCACCCTGCGACAGGCCATGCAGGAGTACGGGGTCGCGATCCCCGTCTACACCATCTTGTCCTACCGACATGCCAACAACGCCGAGTGGATCCGTGAAATACAGCAGGGCGCGCCCGCGACCGCGTGCCCGACCAACGTCAAAAGCACGCCAGATTGGGTTGGGGTGGATAACTACAACTGGTCGGTAGCGGATATGTGGAGTACCTACAATCGCCTGGCGCCGATAAGCGCAGCCGGACAAAAGTGGGTGTTGGTACCGCCTTCTACGGCATCGTTAGGAATGAACGACCAGCAACTGCATGCGCAAATTCAACTGTATTGGGATTTTATTAATCAATATCCGACTGCGCCCGTGGTTTACATCATGAACTGGCGGTTTGATCGCGCGGTCACAGAGAATCGCGCGGCCTTCCCCGAATCGACCGCCTTATTGTCTTTCATGGCGAACACGCTGCTCACCCAACCTTAAGCGTGCAAAAAGGAGGTTCGCCATCAGGAACCTCCTTATGGATTGCACGGCTTACCGATAGGCTTCATTGCGCGCGATCGCGTATTTGCCGCTGCCCAGCAGCAGGATGGCGAGCCCGCCCATAAAGAACACCAGCTCGTTTTCAATGCCCCAGGCGCCGACGTCGGTGACGCTGAACACCTTGCCGGTGCCCACCATCAAAAACGCCACCACCAGCGTAAAGGCGTAAACCAGCGCGGCGGGGCGGGTGAACAGCCCCAAAATGATCAGTATCGGTGCCAGGATCTCCCCCACATACACGCCGTAGGCGATGAAGGCGGGCAGCCCGTGATCCTGCAACGCACCGGCGATCCAACCGACGCCGTGCTGAATCTTCGCCACGCCGTGAAACAGCATCAGTCCGCCGAAGGTCAGTCTGAGCGCCAACTTGCCGGCGTCCGGACGATCAAAAAGGCGCGTGAACACCGCATTCAATGACTTAACCATGGCCCTTCCTCCTGAATAGGAATGATTTTCAATCAATATATCAATAAGGTGAATGAGAAAGATGTTCTGGATCAGTAAAACGGCGGACTTTACGCCGAATCACCGGGTGAGATTTAGCGGGCGCTTCACGCGGCAACGCAGGCTGTCCCCGCGACCCAAATCGCGGTAAAATGCAGCAGTTCACCTTATCGCACGTCATCAGGCCGTCGTACTCGCTATGAAAATGCGCAAACCGCGCCGTCCGCCCGGGCGGTGGATTTATTACATCCTGCATGAAGACATGCTGTGGCCCTGCCCGGTCAAATGGGAGTGGGAGAGCGGCTATAACGCCTGGCTGCCGTTTTACTATTCCCCCACGCTGGAATTTGTCGCCGGCAACCCCGCCCGCGCCACCAAGGTCAGCAGCGGCCGGCGCTAAGCGTGCTGCCCGCCTTGCCGCCCGGCATCCGCTCACCTAAGATCATTGCATCACCCACAGGTTTCCGGGAGCGTCCATGTCTACTCTGTTTCGCACGTCTCTTTGCGGCGCGGCGGCGTTGCTGCTGCTTGCGGGTTGTCAGCAGACGGCGCATCAACCGGCGCCGCCGCTGCAGGCGCAATTGGATCACATCGCTTTGATGCTGGCCGGCGGGCATTTCCTGCGCGTGGACTGCGGGCGCAGCGACGTGCCGGACGACGTGAAATTGCAACGCACTGCGATGCGTGCAGCGCAGCACCGCGGCTGGGATACGCATGCGGCAGGGTATCGGCAGTTGCCGGCGCTCACCCAGGCGCGTTACCTGACTCTGCAACAGGGTGATCAGCTGCTGACGGACAAATGCGCCACGCTCAGCCGCAGCACCGCGCGCTTTATCGCGGCGGCGCAGGCCGATCAGGAAGACTACATGGAGTAGCGCTACGGTGTGCCTGTCGGGCGCTCGCCACGGGCGCCCAAAAATTCTTTGCAGGATAACGATTTATCGCTCATCATTTGAAATGATGTTTCACTTTTATCCATCGAGCCCACCTTGAACCTGTATGCCGCACTGCGTCAGCGCGTGGAAAATACGCCTTGGTACACCAAACGGAAAAGCTACCGCGTGCTGTTCTGGCGCGAAATCACGCCGCTGGCGGTGCCGATCTTTCTGGAGAACGCCTGCGTTCTGTTGATGGGGGTGCTGAGCACCTTTCTGGTGAGTTGGCTCGGCAAAGAGGCGATGGCCGGGGTGGGGCTGGCGGACAGCTTCAACATGGTGATCATCGCCTTTTTCGCCGCGGTGGATCTCGGCACCACCGTGGTGGTGGCCTTCAGCCTCGGCAAGCGGGATCGCCGGCGCGCGCGGGCGGCGGCGCGTCAGTCGCTGGTCCTGATGACCGGTGTGGCGTTGCTGTTGGCGGCGGGCATTCACCTGGCGGGTGAGCCTATCATTGATGTGATCGCCGGTGCGGCCTCGCCTGAGGTGAAAGCGCTGGCGCTCTCTTACCTGCAAACCACGGTGTGGAGCTACCCGGCGGCGGCGATTGCGCTGATTGGCAGCGGCGCGTTGCGCGGCGCGGGCAACACCAAGATCCCGCTGCTGATCAACGGCGGCATGAATATCCTCAATATCATCATCAGCAGCATCCTGATTTACGGCATGCTGGGCTGGCACGGGCTGGGCTTCGTCGGCGCCGGGCTGGGGCTGACGATTTCCCGCTATATCGGCGCCATTGCCATCCTCTATGTGCTGGCGATCGGTTTTAATCCGGCGCTGCACATCACGCTGAAAAGCTATTTCACGCCGCTGAAGATGAGCATCCTGTGGGAAGTGCTGGGGATCGGCATTCCCGCCAGCGTCGAATCGGTGCTGTTCAACGGCGGCAAACTGTTGACGCAGATGTTCGTCGCCGGCATGGGCACCAACGTGATCGCCGGTAACTTCATCGCCTTCTCCATCGCTTCGTTGATCAACTTGCCGGGCAACGCGCTGGGCTCGGCTTCGACCATCATCGTCGGCCGGCGGCTCGGCAAAGGCGAGATCGGTCAGGCGGAACGGCAGCTGCGCCATATTTTCTGGCTGTCTACCCTTGGGTTGACCGCTATCGCCTGGGGCACGGCGCCGTTGGCCGGGGTATTCGCCGCGTTTTATACCTCGCAGGATGACGTGAAAACGGTGGTGAAAACCCTGATTTGGCTCAACGCCGCCTTTATGCCGATCTGGGCCGCTTCCTGGGTGTTGCCCGCCGGGCTGAAAGGCGCGCGCGACGCCCGCTTTGCCATGTGGGTGACGATGCTCGGCATGTGGGGCTGCCGCGTGGTGGCGGGCTACGCGCTGGGTATCGAACTGGGCATGGGCGTGGTGGGGGTCTGGTTGGGGATGTTCCTCGATTGGGCGGTGCGCGGCGCCTTGTTCTACTGGCGCATGGTCAGCGGACGCTGGCTGTGGAAATATCCGCGGGCCAAACGCCGGGAGGCCGGGTAACCGGCCGCGGGGCACCGGCGAGGTGGCCTCAGTATAAAAGCGTCATCGCGCTGAAGAACAACAGCGTCAAGGCGATGATGATGAGGTTTTGCGTGGCTTTGCGCACCAGTTTACTGGCGCTCAGGCGGCTGTCGATGACGTAGAGCAGCGGCACCATCAGCAGCACGTAGGCGAACATCAGCATGGCGGTAAAGGGTTGCAGGTTCATTCTCGCCCCTCCTGTGCGCCATCATGGCCGACCAGGTGCACCAGCACGGCCTTCGGCGGATGGGGCAACGCAATAAAGGGCGGGGTGGCTGGAGAGTCCGCCGCGAACGGCAGACCGGCGCGCCGCGTCCTCACCGCCGCTTGCAGAATTTTCTTTCGATGCTTCCGAGTATGGTCGACCATGCGCCTCCGAATAAGGCCGCCGGCAGGCGGCCGATCGCTGTATTGCAAGGATTACAGGCCGCTGCCGGGGCCATGTATTCATAATATTGCGAATGATAACCATTATCAATGGTGGGGGTGAAAAAATTAAGGGTATTGCAAGGGGGCATCGGGCGGTGGCGTAAAAAGAAAAAGCACGCCTTGCGGCGTGCTTTGCGGGGTACTAACGGCGGTGGTTACTTCTGATCGGGCAGAGCGTAAGCGACCACGTAGTCGCCCAGCTTGGTGCCGAAGGAACCGTGGCCGCCGGCGTAGATCAGCACGTACTGCTTGCCGTTGACCTCATAGGTCATCGGCGTCGCCTGGCCGCCGGCCGGCAAGCGCGCTTCCCACAGTTTTTCACCGTTGGTCACGCTGAAGGCGCGCAGGTAGTTGTCTGCGGTGGCGCCGATGAAGAACACGTTACCGGCGGTGGTCACCGGGCCGCCCAGCATTGGCATGCCCATTTTGAACGGCAGCGGCAACGGTGAGCTGTCGCGCACGGTGCCGATGCGTTTTTTCCACACGATGTCGTTGGTTTTCAGATCCACGGCGGAAATGTAACCCCAGGCCGGCTGTTTGCACGGCAGACCAAACGGTGACAGGAACGGGTTCAGGGTGACGCCGAACGGCACGCCATACTGCGGCTGTACGCCGGACTCGGTGCCGCTGCCGCCTTTGTCGCCTTCCGGCGGCTCAATCGGGTTGCCTGGGCCGCGTGGGATCAGTTTGGAGACGAACGGCAGCGCGATCGGGTTGGCGATGGCGATTTCGCGATCGGTATCGACGGCCAGGCCGCCCCACTCGAACATGCCCAGGTTGCCCGGGAACACCAGCGTGCCCTGCTCGGATGGCGGGGTGAAGGTGCCTTCGTAGCGCAGGCTGTGGAACATCACGCGGCAGACCAGCTGATCATAGATGGTCGCGCCCCACATGTCGGCGCCGGTCAGTTTCTTCTCAGGACGGAAGGTCAGCTCGGAGAACGGCTGGGTCGGTGACAGGCGATCGCCTTTGGCCGGGCCCTGCGGTACCGGTTTCTCCGGCGCCGGCACCACCAGTTCGCCGTTGGTGCGGTTCAGCACGAAGATGTTGCCGGTTTTGGTCGGCACGTAGATGACCGGCACTTTTTTACCGCTCTTGTCGGTAATGTCCGCCAGGGTCGGCTGCGCCGGCACGTCCATATCCCACAGGTCGTGGTGGACGGTCTGATAGAACCAGGCCAGTTTGCCGGTGGAGGCGTTCAGCGCCAGCAGGCCGCTGGCGTAGCGCTCCATTTCCGGCGTGCGGTTGCCGCCCCAGATGTCCGGCGTGGCGACGCCCATCGGCAGATAGACGATATCCAGCTTGGCGTCATAGGCGGCCGGCGCCCAGGAGTTCGGCGAGTTCGGCACGAAGTGATGCTCATCCGCCGGGATGGCGTTCGGATCTTTCGCGCCCGGATCGAAGGCCCACAGCAGCTTGCCGCTGTTGACATCGAAGCCGCGGATCACGCCGGAAGGCTCACGGTTGGAGTAGTTGTCGGTCACGGCGCCGGCGACGACGATCACGTTATCGGTGATCACCGGCGGCGAAGTCGGCTCGTAGTGGCCCGGTGTGGCATACGGCATGTTGCTCTGCAGGTTCAGCTCGCCGTTGTTGGCGAAGTCCGGGCACGGTTTGCCGGTTTCGGCGTCCAGCGCAAACAGGCGGCCGTCGTTGACCGGCAGAATGATGCGGCGTGCGCACATCGCCGGTGCGGCATCGCCGGCGGCGCCCGCGGCTGCGGCGGTTTCGTGGTAAGACACGCCGCGGCAGGTGATGTGCTGGAAGGTCGGGTTGTACTTCAGCTGCGGATCAAATTTCCACTTTTCTTTACCGGTGGCGGCATCCAGCGCAAACAGCTTCTGGTGCGGCGTACACATGTAAAGGGTATCGCGGATTTTGATCGGCGTGACTTCGTTGGTGATCTCACCCGGATCGTTGGCGGTCTTCAGATCGCCGGTCTGGAAGCGCCAGGCTTCTTGCAACTGGCCAACGTTTTTGTCGTTGATCTGGCTCAGCGGCGAGTAACGGGTGCCTTCCTGGGTGCGGCCATAGGCCGGCCAGTCGGACCCGGTGGCGTCTTTCGGCTGTACCTGAGCAGCGTCGAGCGTGCCGTTGATCTCTTGCGGATCGTTGAATACGGCATAGGCCAGCGCGATGACGGTGATCGCCAGCGCCGCGCTCAGCGCGCCGTAGGCGAACTTGCCGTTGGCCACCAGCTTACGGTAGATAAACGGCAGCACCAGCCACAGGCCGAAGAAGAAGGTGACGTCCAGGCGCGGCGTCAGCGCCCAGAAGTCCGGGCCCACTTCCCACAGGGCCCAAATGGTGGTGCCCAGCAGGAATACCGCGTACAGCAGCAGCGCGGTGGCGCGGCGGCGGAACAGCAGCCAGGAGGTCGCCAGCAGCACCAGCCCGGCGATGATGTAATACAGCGAACCGCCCAACTTGGCCAGCCAGATGCCGCCGCCGAGCAGATAAAGCCCGCTCAGCGCGGCAAACAGCGCCGTTATGACGATAAGCGGCGATAGTGACGCTTTATTTTGCATAGCAATACCCTTACCAAAAATGAAAGTCCCCGATTTAGAGATTAAGCCAAATCGGAAAAAACACGCGGTTTCTCCCTATTATTTCAGCGAGAAGCCGCTAGGGTGACGTAAAACCCATCCCGTTTTTTAACCTTAAGGTGCTTTGCCTTATTCAAAGCGATAAGACAAGGTGGCGCCGCCACCCCAGTTGCGCCCCGGCGCCGGCTCGAAATAGCGGCCGTTGCCTTCGTTGACGATCACCGAACCGACGTATCGGCGATCGAAAACATTGTCCACCCGGCTGAACACGTCCAGCGCCCAGCGGTCCCAGGTAAAGCGATAGCCGGCGTTTACGCCGGCCACGGTGTAAGCGGGGGCCTGCGCGCTGTTGGCGTCATTGGCCTGAATGTCGCTCATGTAGCGCAGTTCCGCGCCGGCGTGCCAGCCTTCCGGCGGCGCAAACGCCAGCGAGGCGTAGCCCATGTTGCGGGCGATGCCCGGCAGGCGATTGCCGGCGGGGGTGCAGCCGGCTTTGCCGCACATTTCGCTGCGGTAGGTGGCGTCCAGCAGCGTCCAGGCCATATGCAGCCGCCAGTCCAGCGCAAACTCCTGATCCAGCGCCAGCTCCAGGCCGCGCCGCCGGGTTTTGCCGGCGTTGGCGTAGCTGGTGCGTCCGCCGCTGCTTTCCGCCACCACCAGCTCGTTGTCGGTATCGGTCTGGAACAGCGCGGCGCTCACCAGGCCGTTGCCGAGGCGCCGCTTGCTGCCCAGTTCGACGGTGTCGCTGGTGGATGGCTGCAGGCCGATATTGAGGCCCGTCTGGCCGTCGGGGCGGTAGGAGAGTTCGTTGATGGTCGGGGTTTCAAAGCCGCGGCCGGCGGAGAGATAAACGTTCCACGCCGGGTTGATCTTGTAGTTGAGCGAGCCCATCGGCAGCCACTGGTGGTAGCGTTTGCTGCCGCTGTCGTCGCCGTTGCGCGGCGTGATGTAGTAATCGGTCGAGTCGAAGCTGACCGTGCTGTAGCGCAGGCCGGCGTCCAGCGTCCAGTGTGGCGTCAGTTGCCAGGAGGTTTGCAGGTAAGGATCCAGGTTCCAGATGCGGTTCTTCTCGTTGCGCCGCTGGTCGCCTTTCTCGCCGTAGTCCACTGTGCCGTCTCGCAGAATAAAGTTTTCGAACCCCTGGCGGCGTTCGGTCATGGTTTCATAATCCAGACCGCCGATCAGTGTTACCGGTAACGATGCGAGAGTATCCTCATGCTTCCAGCGAGTGTCAATGCCCTGATATTTTCTTTCCAGCACGATCACCCCGCCGGCGTGGGTGGGGTTGAGCTGCGGCCCCATCGGGATCGATTGGTACTGCGTGGTGTGGCGTTCGCCGTGGTAAGCGGTCAGCGTCAGTTCGTCGCGCTCGCTCATCTGGCGCTGATAGCGCAGGCCGGCCTGGGTTTGATCGAGCGATTTGCGGGTGTTGTATTGATCCGCGCGCGGCGCCTGGCGCGGGTTTTCCTTCCATTCCGCTTCGGTCAGGCCGCCCGGATCGCCGGCGTCAATCGAGACGCTGTTGAACATCAGCGTCAGGGTGCTGACGTCGTCCAGCCGCACGCCGAGCTTGCCGTTGCCGAGGTTTTTCCGCGCGGCGCTGTGATCGCGGTAGCCCTGAGTGGTGAAGCGGGTGCCCGAAATGGCGTAGTTGACGTCGCCGGCCTGGGTGCCGTCGCCGGTGGCGCCGGTCGCTTTCACCCCGTAGCGCCAGGTGTTGTCGCTGCCGAAATAGCCGCCGGCCTCCAGCGTCGGCGGCTGGGTGCCGGTAATCGTATCAACATTGATCACCCCGCCCGAGGCGTTGCCGTACAGCGCGGAATAGGGGCCGCGCAGCACCTCGATGCGTTCGACGGAATTGATGTCGATATTGGAGGTTTGTCCCTGGCCGTCGGGCATGGTGGCGGGAATGCCGTCGACGTACATGCGCACGCCGCGCACGCCGAACATCGAACGGCTGCCGAACCCGCGTATCGACAGCTGCAGATCCTGCGCATAGTTTTGCCGGTTTTGAAGCTGCAGGCCCGGCACGCTGCCGAGGTTTTCCGACAGGTTAATCTGCGGGGCGGCGTTGCGCAGGTCCTGGCCGTCGATCACGCTGACGGACACCGGCGATCCCAGCTCGGTCAATCCGGTGGGTTGCGCCATCACCACCAGGGTGTCGCTTTTCTCTTCATTATTTTCTGCCGCCAGCGCCTGGCTGGCAAACATGGGATGTAGCAATAGCATTGCCGCCGGGGTCAGCACGGCGCTTTTCTTATTGGTCATGGAATAAATCTGCCACTGGTATTGAAAGGGAATCGCAGGTCGATTCAGAGTTAGCCATCTGTCGCTCCATCTACATGACGCTAAACGAAAAGGGTAAGGCATCCTGACATCAGTATAGAGTATCTCGGGCAGGAACGTTCCCGCAAAAACTCCGCTCCCAGCGACGGTTAACGGATTCATGAGCCTGGCTCATAAGCCCAAGCGTATTTCGCCCCATAGTCATGGCGGCAGTCGCGTTTTACAGTCACCACACCGGAGCGGCTCCGCGTCAGGCGGGGCCGGTATCAATCAGCGGGAGAATGAAGATGCAAACACGCAAGTTGGGGCGCGAAGGACTGGAAGTCTCGGCGTTGGGGTTGGGCTGCATGGGGCTGAGCTTTGGCTACGGCCCGGCCACCGACAAACGGCAGGCGATCGATCTGATCCGTGCTGCGGTCGACGAAGGCGTGACGTTCTTCGATACCGCGGAGATTTACGGCCCGTTCACGAACGAGGAGCTGCTGGGCGAAGCGCTGGCACCGGTGCGTGATAGGGTCGTCATCGCCACCAAATTCGGTTTCGATCTGCCGCAGCCGGCGGGGCAGCAGGTGTTGAACAGCCGTCCGGAGCATATTCGCCGGGCGGTGGAAGGCTCGTTGAAGCGCCTGCGGATAGAGACGATCGATTTGCTGTATCAGCACCGCGTCGATCCTGAGGTGCCTATCGAGGAGGTGGCCGGTACGGTGCAGCAACTGATTCGCGAAGGGAAAGTGAAGTATTTCGGTCTGTCGGAAGCCGGCGCGCAAACCATTCGGCGAGCTCACGCGGTACAGCCGGTCACGGCGCTGCAAAGCGAATATTCGCTGTGGTGGCGCGAGCCGGAGCGTGAAATCTTGCCGACGCTGGCAGAACTGGGCATCGGCCTGGTGCCGTTCAGCCCGCTCGGCAAGGGCTTTCTCACCGGTGCCATCACCGAGGACACCACCTTTGACAGCGGCGATTTTCGCAACCTGGTGCCGCGCTTCAGCGCCGAAGCGCGCCGGGCCAATCAGGCGCTGGTGAGCGTGCTGGGGCAGATAGCGCAGCGCAAGTGCGTGACGCCGGCGCAGATCGCCCTGGCCTGGTTGCTGGCGCAGCAGCCGTGGATCGTGCCGATCCCGGGAACCACCAAGCGTCACCGGCTGGAAGAAAACCTTGCGGCGGAGTCGGTGGTGTTGGCGGCGGACGAACTGGGCGAGATTGAGCGTGCGCTCTGCGCTATCGACGTGATCGGCGAGCGCTACCCGGCGTATCTGCAGAAGAACGTCGGGCGCTAAGCCCCGCGTCGCAGCGCCTCAATCAGCAGCGCAAAGGCGGTGGTGTGCTGCCTGCGGCTTGGATAATAGAGGTAATAGCCGGGAAACGGCGGGCACCAGTCCTCCAGCGCCATCTGCAACCGCCCGTCGGCCAGCGGCTCGGCGACGGTATCTTCCGGCACAAAGGCGATGCCGAGGCCGAGCTGCGCGGCGTCGATCCGCTGGCGCAGGCTGTTGAAGGTCAGTTGCCCCTCCACCCGCACTTTAATCTCCCGGCCATCGCGGGCAAATTCCCAGGCGTACAGCCCGCCGAGGGTGGGCAGGCGCATGTTGATGCAGCGATGGTTTTGCAGTGATTGCGGTGTGGCGGGGCGGCCGCAACGGGCGAAATAGGCCGGGGAGGCGACCGGCACCATGCGCATATCCGGCCCGATGCGCACCGCAACCATGTCCTTCGCCACCTGTTCCCCCAGCCGGATGCCGGCGTCGAATCGTCCGGCGACGATGTCGGTCAGGCTGTTGTCGACGGTGATTTCCACGTTGATATCCGGGTAATCGACGAGAAAAGTGCGCAGCACCGGCCACAGCACCGCATCCACCGCGTGTTCGCCGGCGGTGATGCGGATGTTGCCGGCGGGCCGATCGCGCATTTCACCCAGCGCGTTCAGCTCGTTTTCTATCTCCGCCAAGCGTGGACCGATGTTGTTGAGCAGCCGTTCACCGGCCTCGGTGGGGGCGACGCTGCGGGTGGTGCGCGTGAGCAAACGCAGCGCCAGGCGTTCTTCCAGGCCGCGAATGGCGTGGCTGAGCGCCGATTGGGAAACGCCAAGCTGCGCCGCCGCTTTGGTGAAGCTGCGTTCCCTGGCGACCATCAGGAAAGCGATCAGATCGTTAAAGTTTTCTTTCAACATACCGGCACCGGAGAGCTAGGTTGGGGCGCTGCCGCGCGTAGATTTATGAATTGAGCTCATAGCTCCTTGCGCATTTTACCCGCTAGTCGCCGGAAAAACACGGCGCTATCTTGGCATCACTGACTCATAACTATCAGCGTCGGTTGGAAAGCCGACGTGGAGGACACGACAGATGAAAATACAACGCAGCGGTTCTATCCCATCACAGCGCGGTTCGGCGGATTACTTTACCGGGCAGGTACGCATTGACGCACCCTTCGCCGGTGACGCGCCGGCCAGAGTGGGCGGCGCGACCGTCACCTTCGAACCCGGCGCCCGCACGGCCTGGCATACCCATCCGCTCGGCCAGACGCTGATCGTCACTCAGGGGCGCGGGTGGATCCAGATGTGGGGCGAGGCCACGCAGGAAATGCATCCCGGCGATATCGTCTGGATCCCGGCAGGCGTCAAACACTGGCACGGCGCGACGCCGGACACCGCCATGACTCATATCGCCATCGCCGAAGCGCTGGACGGCACTCCGGTGACCTGGCTGGAGCCGGTCAGCGAGGCGGAATACCTGGAGTGAGTTCGGTTTTTTTATCGGCAGAGTGGAATCTCTGCCTTGGCTTATTCCACGATGGCACAACGAATAGAAAGAGCAGAGCAAGTGCGCAGCCATTAGTATTGAGTATGCCGATAACGGTTCCTAAAAATACTCAAGGGTGGAATGATGAATACTTGTCCCGATATTGCTACGTTGCGAAAAACTCTGCCTGCTATAGCGGGCGAGTTGATTGAGGTTACTTCTTATTATTCCGATTGGAATACGACTACCGGAATTCCCGAAGGCGGTGGCGTATTTACCGCTGTGCAATCTGCCGTATTTAATGACGATGGAGGCATTTATATCAAATCGGCAGAAAACTGGACATGGGTGAGAGTGCTTGACGTGTCTGGCCTTATTACACCCGCGATGTATGGTGCACGAGGCGACAATGTGACGGACGATACGGAGTCGTTAACGCGTTGTTTCATCTCTCCCTATAGTGTCATTTGTCGAGCGGGTGCCGTGTATTTAACTTCGAATACGGTAAACGTGAAAGACGGTAGAACGGCGCGCAAAACTATCAATTTAAACGGTGCTACGATCAGAGCCAAGACGGGGCACGTAAAACCGATGTTTGCCAATGAAACGTCACTGACTGGAACCTACGATTATCTTCATGGCGTAGAGATGTTTGGCGGTAAATTGCTTGGTAATGCTACTCGCAATAGCGTTTATAACGTGGTGAAAAGTCATGTGGGTTATTCCGGTGGAGAAGGAAGTTATTTTCACCATATGCAATTAAGTGGGTTCTGTGACGGATTCAGCCTTCAGGGACGCTCGCTGGCGCATGATATTATCATCGATGAGTGCCGTGATGATTTTTTTGCCACCTACAATGACGGTAACGTGATATCGGATATTACATGTGGTTATTGCCTTGGTGACGGGGTGCTGATCAAAGGTAATAATAATAATGTAACAAATATCCGTATGTTGGGCGCAGGTGTCCCCTCTGATAAACCAGAGGCTGGTTACCTTGCTGGTGCGGTTTTAAGTATTGCTCAAGATGGAGACCTTGGGAAAAATAATTTTATTTCGAACGTGCAGTGTGGTGGATGGGGCAGTGGGGTGGTTATCTGTTCCGGAGAGAATAACAGTTGCGTCAATATCAACGCTGGTGACTGTTATTTTCTAAACAATCCGACCAGTACAGCAATCAAAAATCGTGCATGTGCAGTCTATTCTTCGGGGACAAGGCATTCTATACGCTCTGTTTCTATTGGGGCGTGCTTGAGCGGGATTGAATTACACGATGGCTCTGAAGATACGGTAATCGATGATATTACGCTGCGTTCCTGTTATCACAGTTTCGCGCTGTCCGCCTCTGGTCAGCAAAGCCGCTGTCGCATTGGCCGCATCGACATTGGAAAAGTCGATAGTGCGGACAGCTTTTTTATCAAAATGCCGCAACTGATGATTGACGAGATCAATGTAGGCGAATTCTCGGCTGCATACGCTGCGAACACGGCCATGTGCCGTATCTTGGCCAATTGCGTTATTCGTCGCTTGAGTTTTAATCGAGGATTGCCTGAAGGGACGCTCCCCATTGTGCTGTTGGCTGCCGATTGTGATATCGACGAATTGATTGTCAAAGGGACTAAAGCTGTTTGCTTAACGACGACGGCGACGACGATCAATGTTCCTCGCAATTTGACCATTGAACAAAGCGAAGACGCCATTGATTCACCTGTGAAACTATTAGGGAGTGGTCGAAGCGTGGCGGAGCATTGGCGCATTACAGGAAAGAATAGCGTGCGGCCAGCTTTGCGTGGTGCCGGGATACAATTGACCCTTGGCCAGTATAGCGGGTTACCTTGGTATATCGATACACCCGACTCTTCAGCCTTATATATCGGAAAACCTGTTGGCGGTAGCTATGATAGGGCTGCCAATGCGGTGGCTCAGGGCGGATTTTCGTTGCGCGAAGGGACGGAAGTGGCTGCTCCTGCTGAGTTGGCGATGGCTTGGGATGGAACTCGTATGCATGTTGCGCTCAATGGTCTGGATATCGGATTTTTAACGTTGCAAAAATACGTTTGACGACGAAATAAACTTATAGCCCCGTAGAGAATACGGGGCTATCGACGTCGAGGGTGTTGGATAACATTTTTAACTTTATGCAGCGAAGAGTGTCATTTCACGAGGATGAATGTCGGCCTTATGTCCGGAGCCCCTCACATCAGGCATCCACGCCGCCAAGGCATAGGTATTTGATTTCGAGATAGTCCTCGATGCCGTACTTCGATCCTTCGCGGCCCAAACCGGAGTGTTTCATGCCGCCGAACGGCGCCACCTCGGTGGAAATCAACCCTTCGTTGATGCCGACAATGCCGTACTCCAGCGCTTCGGCCACGCGCATCACTCGGCCGATGTCGCGGCTGTAGAAGTAAGCGGCCAGGCCGAACGGCGTGTCGTTGGCCAGTTCGACGGCGTCGGCCTCCTGGCTGAAGCGGATCAGGGGCGCCACCGGGCCGAACGTCTCCTCGCGGAAGATTTTCGCCGTGCGCGGCACATCGGTCAGGATGGTCGGGGTGAAGAAATTGCCGCCCAGCGCGTCAGGCTTGCCGCCCAGCAGCACCGAGGCGCCGTGCTCGACGGCGTCGGCGATATGCTCGCGCACTTTCTCCACCGCGTCCGGGTTAATCAACGGGCCGATGGTGACGCCGTCATCCAGGCCGTTGCCGACTTTCAGCTTGGCGACGGCGGCTTTCAGTTTGGCAGCGAAGGCATCGTATACGCTGTCTTGCACCAGAAAACGGTTGGTGCAGACGCAGGTCTGGCCGGCATTGCGGTATTTCGAGGCGACCGCGCCGGCCACGGCGGCGTCCAGATCGGCGTCGTCAAACACGATAAACGGCGCGTTGCCGCCCAGCTCCATGCTGGTTTTCTTGATGGTGGGCGCACACTGGGCCAGCAGCTGCGCACCGACTTCGGTGCTGCCGGTGAAGGAGAGTTTGCGCACGTCCGGGTTGGCGGTGAGTTCGCCGCCGATGCCTTTGCTGGGGCCTGTTATCACGTTGCATACCCCGGCGGGCAGCCCGGCGCGCTCCGCCAGCACGGCGATCGCCAGCGCCGAGAACGGGGTCTGGCTGGCGGGGCGGATCACCCCGGTGCAGCCTGCGGCCCAGCCGGGGCCGGCTTTGCGGGTGATCATCGCCGCCGGGAAGTTCCACGGGGTGATGGCGGCGAACACGCCGATCGGCTCTTTTTGCACGATGATGCGGCGACCGGCCTGGGGCTGCGGAATGGTGTCGCCGTAGACCCGCTTGCCTTCCTCGGCGAACCATTCGATAAAGGAGGCGGCATAGGCGATTTCACCGCGGCTTTCGGCCAGCGGTTTGCCCTGTTCCGCCGTCATGATGCGCGCCAGATCTTCCTGATTTTCCATCATCAATTCAAACAGCCGCCGCAGCTTGCCGGCGCGCTCTTTGGCGGTCAGCGCGCGCCAGGCGGGCAGCGCTTTTTTGGCGGCGGCGATGGCGCGTGCGGTTTCTTCGGCGCCGAAGGCCGGTACGTGGCCAACCAGCTCGCCGTTGGCGGGGTTATGAATGGCGATCGAACGGCCTTCCTGGGCCGGCAACCATTGCCCGTCGATGTAGTTGGCCTCGCGGAACAGCGCGGGATCCTTGAGGGTAGCGCAGATGCTGGTGCTCATGAGTCTCTTCCTTCTTTGCTGAGTTCAACAGAGTGGTCTATCCCATACGGCTACCCTTTACCCTAGCAAATTTTGCCGCCGCCGTTTGCCCGCGCGGCAACAAGATGATCGTTTTCTTTATGCGCACCTTCTGTACAAAAAATATCCTCCGCCGGGCCGATACTGAAAGAGCAGGCATATGACCCTTTTCGATGTAATTAAAAGGAGTGTGCGAATGATGAAATCAGTGGACAGACATCTCGCGGCCTACGGCAGCGAAATGGATTTTTTGGCGTCGAGCATCGCTCTGATGGAATGGCAAGGGCGGCAGATTGACGCCGGGCAGGTGGCCGGCAATATGTCGGAGCAGCAAAGCCGCCTGTTCTTTGCGCGGTTGAATTATTTTCGTCAGCTTTATCAGGCCGCATCGGCGGCCGAACACAGCCTGTAATTTCCGATCCAGCCCCGCCGCAGCGGGGCTTTTCATTTCAGCGCTGCCACACCCCGGTCGCCAGCGTTGCCGGCGAATACTCCAGATTGCGCCCCCGCCACGGCAACGCCGCCTTAAAACGCCAGGCGCGGCGAACGTCAAACCGCCAATAGCGTTCCGCGCCTTCAACGGCGGGATGCCCCTCCGCTTGCCAGAGGATCTGCGTTTCCCCCTGCAGATGCAGCACGTCGCCGCGTTCAAAATCGATGAACAGCAGCGCCGCCCGCGGTTCGGCCAGCAGATTGCCCAGCGTGTTCATATAGCGGTTGCCGCGAAAGTCCGGCATCCACAGCGTGTCACCTTCCAGGTGGATAAAGCCGGGGCGGCCGCCGCGATGAGAAATATCGACGCCGCCCTGCGCCAGTGCCAGGTGCGCGCAGCTGGCAACGAAGCTGGTATCCGCGGCGCGGATCAGCGCCTGCGCCGCCGCATCCAGCGAGGCTAAATGCTCAACCGGCTGTGGCCGGCTGTCCACCGGGTAGAGTTCGCGGCGCTGAATGTACTGCGGGCAGTTACCGAAGCTTTGTTGAACGATGATCTCCACCCGGTTTTTGTCGGTGCGGCCGACGGTGCCGTTGGCGCGGTTGCGCCGCCGGTTGCTGAAGTCGAGCCCGAGCGCGCCGATCGGTTTGCCGGGCAGCAACAGCGCCTGGGCGGGATCGTCGCTGCGAC
>NZ_JVEL01000066.1:0-3616 GCF_001076875.1 Serratia sp. 506_PEND | reverse complement strand
GAAGCGGATGTGTAAAGTATTGAAATGCAGAAAATGAATCGTTTGCCGTTTTTTTATTCTTGGCGGTGCATCCCTGAACGAAATGCACCGATTTATTGAACGATTACAGAATAACGGTGCGGTTGCCGTAGACGAAGACGCGCTGCGCCAGCACCTGATACAGGGCGCGGCTGAGCACATTTTTCTCCACGTCGCGGCCGGCGCGCATCATATCCTCGGCGGAATAGGTGTGATCGACGTGGATCACGTCCTGCATGATGATCGGGCCTTCGTCGAGATTGTCGTTAACGTAGTGGGCGGTGGCGCCGATGATTTTTACCCCGCGTTCGTAGGCCTGGTGATAAGGCCGCGCGCCGATAAACGCCGGCAGGAACGAATGGTGAATGTTGATTACCTGATTCGGATAATGTTGCACGAAGGCCGGAGTCAGCACGCGCATATATTTGGCCAGCACCACGTAATCCGGCTGATATTGATCGATCTTGGCCGTCATTTCGCGGTCGTGCTGTTCGCGCGTCAAGCCTTCGTGGCTCACCAGATGGAAAGGAATATCGAAACGCTCCACCAGCGATTGCAGCGTGTCGTGGTTGCCGATTACGGCGGCGATCTCAACGTCGAGGCCGCCATAGGCGCTTTTCATCAACAGATCGCCCAGGCAGTGCGCCTCTTTGGTGACCAGCACCACGATGCGCCGGCGCCCGGTGCTGTGCAGTTCACGCAGCGAACCTTCCGGCAGGGCGCTGTCCAGATCGGCCAGCAGCGTGTTGTCGTTGAAAATGCCTTCCAGCTCGGTGCGCATGAAGAAGCGCCCGGTGCGGTGATCGACGAACTCATTGTTCTGGACGATATTGAGTTCGTGCTTGTAACAGATGTTGGTGATCTTGGCGATCAGTCCTTTGGCGTCCGGGCAGATGGTGCGTAACACTTTCCGTTGTACATTTTGGTGCGGCATGGGTTTGAGGATCCTGTCTGATACTGAACGGCCTGTCTGCGCAGGCGTAAACGTGAAGCGCCGGCCGGCTAGCGCCCGCAGCACTTCTTGTATTTTTTCCCTGAGCCACAGGGACACATCGCATTTCGGCCGGGCTGGGGTTTGGTGCCGTCGATATAATACCAACGTTGATCGTGACGAAGGAAGCGCGAACGCTCATGCATCGCCTGCGGTTCGCCGCTTTCGCCATCGGTGAAACGGGCGATGAATTCGACGAAGCCTTCATCCGGCTCATGACCGGCTTTCTCTTCCACGATCGTCAGGCCCAGCCACTCGGTATTCTTAAAGCTGTCGACGATTGCATTGCGCCACGCTTCGGCGCCACAGTCGGGGTGCCAGGTGGCGATCAAATAGTCGACGTTATGATTCACGTAGGCGGTGAAGCGTGAACGCATCAGTTGGCCGGGCGTCGGCGCCGGCTGACTGCCGCTGATAAAAGGGGCGCAGCACGCGTTATACGCCAGTCCGCTGCCGCATGGGCATGATTCGGGCAAAATGACTCCTGATAAAACGAGGCTGAAAATGAATTTAGCGCATATGTTACCTAACAATATTCGTCAGTGACAATCTACCCTGAAAGCAGGGAACACCGTTTACCGAGAGGATGGCGCTATGCGGCAAATCAAGATCGGACTGGCGCTGGGTGCGGGCTCGGCTAAAGGCTGGGCGCACATCGGCGTGATCAATGCGTTAAAGAAGCTGGGGATTGAGGTCGATATCGTTGCCGGCTGCTCTGTCGGCGCGTTGGTGGGCGCCGCGTTCGCCAGCCATCGCCTGCCGGCGATGGAGCAGTGGGTGCGATCGTTCAGCTATTGGGACGTGATTCGCCTGATGGATTTTTCCTGGCAGCGCGGCGGCCTGTTGCGCGGCGAGCGGGTGTTTAACGCCGTCGGACAGCTGCTGAAGATCAATGATATCGCCGATTGTGCGTTGAAGTTCGGTGCCGTGACGACCAATCTCAGCACCGGGCGTGAGCTGTGGCTGACCGAAGGCGATATTCATCAGGCGATACGCGCTTCCTGCAGTATGCCAGGCCTGTTGGCGCCGGTATGGGCCGACGGCTATTGGCTGGTGGATGGCGCGGTGGTCAATCCGGTGCCGGTGTCGCTTTGCCGCGCCATGGGCGCCGATATCGTCATCGCGGTCGATCTGCAGCATGACGCGCACCTGATGCAGCAGGACCTGTTCTCGATACGTATCGAGGAAGAAAGCCCGAACGATGCGCCTGCGGCTACCTGGCGCGGGCGTCTGCGGGAGCGCGTCGGCAGAATGCGTAAGCGCAAACCGGCGACGGCGCCGACGGCGATGGAGATTATGAGCACATCGATTCAAATGCTGGAAAATCGCCTGAAGCGCAACCGGATGGCGAGCGATCCGCCGGATGTCTTGATCCAGCCTTTTTGCCCGCAAATCTCAACGCTGGATTTCCACCGCGCCGATGAAGCGATCGAGGCGGGGTTGCTGGCGGTTGAAAAACAACTGGATCGGTTGTTGCCGTTGATAAAAAATAGATAATTCTCGGTTCTTGGTTGGCAATGCGCAGTTGGTCTGTTTCAGACGAGCATAAGTGACCTTTTTGAGCCACTATTACACTATGGAAAGGGACGAGGCTCGGCTGATGGCATTACCACTCACTCACAAGCGCATCTTGATCGTTGAGGACGAACAGGTTTTTCGTTCCGTGCTGGTCGGTTATCTGACCTCGCTGGGCGCTGAAACCGGCGAGGCGACCAACGGTTTACAGGCGCTGAGTGCCGTCGATGACTTCAAGCCGGATCTGATTCTGTGCGATCTCGCGATGCCGGAAATGGGCGGTATCGAATTTGTTGAACATCTGCGTTTGCAGGGGCTGCAGATCCCGGTGCTGGTGATCTCGGCCACCGACAAGATGGCCGACATCGCCAAGGTGCTGCGGTTGGGCGTGCAGGATGTGCTGCTCAAGCCGCTGACCGATCTCAATCGCCTGCGTGAAGCGGTGCTGGCGTGCTTATACCCCAATATGTTCACCTCCCAGGCGATTGAAGAGGTTGAACTGTTTCAGGACTGGGATGCGTTGAGCAAAAATCCTTCCGAAGCCGTCAAACTGCTTAAGCAACTGCAGCCGCCGGTACAGCAGACCATTGCGCATTGCCGGATCAACTATCGGCAGTTAACCACCGGCGAAAATCCCGGCCTGGTGCTGGATATCGCCGCCTTGTCAGAAAAGGATCTGGCATTCTATTGTCTGGACGTCACGCGCGCCGGCGATAATGGCGTATTGGCGGCATTGCTGTTGCGCGCATTATTTAATGGGCTGCTGCAGGACCATCTGGCTAATCAACAGCATCGTTTGCCGCAAATGTCGGCATTGTTAAAGCAGGTTAATCAATTATTGCGGCAGGGGAAATTAGACGGTCAATTCCCTCTGTTGTTGGGATATTATCACGCCGAAAATAAAAACCTGATTCTGGTTTCCGCCGGGCTGCATGCCAACGTCAATACCGGTGACAATCAAATCCAGTTGAGCAACGGCGTGCCGCTGGGGACGCTGGGGGCTACCTACATGAATCAGATCAGCCAGCGTTGTACCGCCTGGCAATGTCAGGTATGGGGCAGCGGTGGCCGATTGCGACTGATGCTCAGCGC
>NZ_JVEL01000065.1:0-11665 GCF_001076875.1 Serratia sp. 506_PEND | reverse complement strand
GGAGACCAGCTGCTGTACTTCGCCGGCCGCCGGTTCGAAGGCCGCGTCATCTCGCGGCTCAAGGGGCAGGAAAAGCGCATCGCGCGCGCCAGAAGGCTGATCGCCCGCCACCCGATGCTGTTCGTTATCGGGGTGCGTTTCATGTACGGTTTCCGCATCATCGGCCCGGTGCTGATCGGCGCCAGCCGCCTGCCGCCGTCGCGCTTCGTGCCGCTCAATATCCTCGGCGCCATTCTCTGGGCGACGATCTTCGTCATGCTCGGCTATTTTGGCGGCCAGGCGATCGAACGCTTCGTTACCGGCTTCGACAAAAAGCTCTCCGGCCTGCTGTTTGTCGCGCTGGCGATCGCCGCCATCCTGCTGGTGCGCTTCTGGTGGCGTAAACGCCACCCGGAGTAAGCAAACGCAGCGGGCGTCAGCTTTCCTGCGGCGCCGCGCGCATCAGCTCGACCAGCTCGCGCGCCGCCTTGTCCAGCGGGCGGTTCTTCAGCCAGATCAAATGCATCGGCAAGCGCAGCTCGTTCTTGGTGTTTTTGAATTTCAGCCGCACCAGCCTCCCCTGCGCCAGCAGCGGCTCGGCCAGCGACAGCGGGAAGTTGCCCCAGCCCAGGCCCGCCTCCACCATGTTCAGCGCCATCGGCAAGCTGTCGGTGCGCCAATACGCCTCCGCCACCTGCGGGCGCAGATCGCCGATCGGCAGATCGCGGCTGGCCACCATGATCTGCCGCACGTTGACCAGATCCTCGAGAAACAGCTCGCCCGCCGCGCCGTCCAGCGCCGGGTGCTGCGGCGACAGCATCGCCACCAGCGATTCCGCGCCGACGAAGTGGAACTGTTCTGCGCTGTTGATGTTCAGCCCGCCAAACGCCAGACAAACGCCGACGCGCTCCTGATGCAGCATATGCAGCACGTCGTCCTGCGGCGCGCTGAGCACTTCGATGTTCAGCAGCGGATAACGCTGCGACAGCGTTTTCACCGCCGCCAGCAGGCCGGTGCCGTTGATATCCGACGCCACGCCGATCGAAAGTCGACTCTCCAGCCCCTGGGATAGCTCGATGGCGTGCACCTGCAGTTGCTTGAGCTGCCCGGCGATCAGGCGGGCGTGCGGCGCCAGAGCCAGCGCCAGCGCGGTCGGCGTCGGTTCGCGGTGAGAACGGTCGAACAAGGCAAAACCGAGCTCCGCCTCCATGTTGGCGATAGCCATGCTGACGGCGGACGGCACGCGCCGCAGCGCGCGGGCGGCCGCGGAAAACGAGCCGCGATCGAGCACCGCCAAAAACAGTTCGATATTGTCGCTGGAGAAATTCATTGTTTAACTTGTCAACAAAACTGACAGCTCCTGACTTTTTCTATCAATGTGATTGACGTTATCTTAGCCGCCGTCGCCACAGAGGCAACTAAAAACCGATCGGGAGAAAACGATGCAAGGCGTCAAACGCAAACTGGTGTATGTCACCGCTTATGAAATCATCGGCATGGCGATCTCGGCGCTGGGGCTGGCGCTGCTGTCAGGCCATGCGCCAAGCAGCACCGGGCCGCTGGCGGTGGTGATCACCACCATTGCGGTCAGCTGGAACTTTATTTACAACTATTTATTCGAGTGGTGGGAAAGCCGCCAGGTGTCGCGCACCCGCACGCTCAAACGCCGCATTTTGCACGCCGTCGGCTTTCAGCTGACGCTGGTGATGTATCTGATCCCGCTGATCGCCTGGTGGATGGGCATCACGCTGTGGCAGGCGCTGCTGCTGGATATGGCGTTGATCGTCATCATTCCTTGCTACACCTTCCTGTTTAACTGGGCGTTCGACAAGCTGTTCGGCCTGCCCGCATCGGCCCTGCCGGCCGGTGAATCGGCCTAAGACTCGCTACGCGCCCACCGACCCGCTGCTGATCCCATTTTCTGCGCGGGTCGCCATTTCCTTCCCCCTTAATTCTCACCGCGAAATATAAGAACAACACCCTGTAATTTGCACGGTAATTATTATTTTGTGATTTTAATCACTTTTTATTCTTCGATATTTCCGTCTTGATAAAACATCACATCTTTTTGAATAATATATCCTTTTATATTTGGATTAAAAAATAAACACAATTGTTCACGTTTTATGCGCAGTATTTTTTGCCACCATTACGGAGAAAAGGTAGCATGCTTCGCCGTTATTTTAATGATGGCTGTATACACAATAAACAGCGGAATGATGCCACGACCTCATTCTCATGACGATTGGTCATAGCAATCGTTTGCTCTCGTTAAGAGCAGGGTTAACATAGACAGGTAAACAGGACGGATAATGCACTCACAAAAAAAGTCGGCGGATGACAAACACGCCGCCAGAAGACGCTGGCTAGACTCTCATGAATCCGGTTATCACAAAAGCATGGGCAACCGGCAAATCCAAATGATCGCCATCGGCGGCTCCATCGGTACCGGCTTGTTCCTCGGTACCGGCGGCCGTCTCGAGTTGGCCGGGCCGGCGCTGGCGCTGGTCTACCTGGTGTGCGGGATCTTCTCTTTCTTCATCCTGCGCGCGCTGGGCGAACTGGTGCTGCATCGCCCTTCCAGCGGTAGCTTCGTTTCTTACGCCCGCGAATTCCTCGGTGAGAAAGCCTCTTACGTCGCCGGCTGGATGTATTTCCTCAACTGGGCGATGACCGGCATCGTCGACATCACTGCCGTGGCGCTGTACATGCACTACTGGGGCACCTTCGCCGACGTGCCGCAGTGGCTGTTTGCCCTCGGCGCGCTCGGCATCGTCGCCACCATGAACATGATCGGCGTGAAGTGGTTCGCCGAAATGGAGTTCTGGTTCGCGCTGATCAAGGTCGTCGCCATCGCGCTGTTCCTGATTGTCGGCGTCGTCTTCCTCGGCACCGGCACCCCGGTCGCCGGCCACACCACCGGCATGCACCTGATCACCGAAAACGGCGGCATGTTCCCGCACGGCCTGCTGCCGGCGCTGGTGCTGGTGCAAGGGGTGATCTTCGCCTTCGCCGGCATCGAGCTTATCGGCACCGCCGCCGGCGAGTGTAAAGATCCAGCTAAAATGATGCCCAAAGCGATCAACAGCGTGATCTGGCGCATCGGTCTGTTCTACGTCGGCTCCGTGGTGCTGCTGGTGCTGCTGCTGCCGTGGAACGCCTATCAGGCCGGCCAAAGCCCGTTTGTCACCTTCTTCAGCAAGCTGGGCGTGCCTTACATCGGCACCATCATGAACATCGTGGTGTTGACCGCCGCGCTGTCCAGCCTCAACTCCGGCCTCTATTCCACCGGCCGCATCCTGCGTTCGCTGGCGATGGGCGGCTCCGCGCCGAAGCTGATGGCTAAAATGAGCAGCCAGCAGGTGCCTTACGCCGGCATCCTGGTTACCTGCGGCATCTACGTGATCGGCGTGGTGCTCAACTACCTGGTGCCGTCGCGGGTATTCGAGATCGTGCTGAACATCGCCTCACTGGGCATCATCGCCTCCTGGGCGTTTATCATCGTTTGCCAGATGCGCCTGCGCAAAGCCGTGCGCGAAGGCCGTGCGCAGCCGGTATCGTTCAGAATGCCGGGCGCGCCGTTCACCTCCTGGCTGACGCTGGCATTCCTGCTGATCGTGGTGGTGATGATGGCGTTCGACTACCCGAACGGCACCTGGACCATCGCCACCATTCCGGTGCTGGCGGTGCTGCTGACGCTGGGCTGGTTCGGCCTGCGCAAGCGCGCGCAGGAAGTGAAGCTGGAGCAGCAGGCTCACGAAGAGCAGAACCCGCGCTGAATCGACAAACCGCCCTCCGGGGCGGTTTTTTTTATCCGCTATAAACGGCCGTAAAACGTCATTCTGGCGCTTTCCGACAGCATGACATCCGGCTGCGCATTGTAGGCCAGCACCACCAGCATGCGCGTGGTGTCGCCTTCGGTCGGCGTCACCCGGTGCATGGCGTTGCGCCCGCGAAACAGCACCAAATCCCCCTCCTCGATCGCCAGCTGTTTGACCGCCCGCTCGCCGTCCAGCACCTGCGTGACCCCGGCATAGTTCATCTCGCCGCGATCGGCGTCGCGCAGGTTCTCAACGTATTCGAAACGGCCGCCCGCCTGCGGTTTCTGGATCAGCAGCGTGATGGCAAACGAGGAGTTGTCAAAATGCCAGCCCAGCTCCTGACCGGCGTGGGCGTAATGCAGGTTGATCGACGACAGCCGATCGGCGTAGGGATACAGCTGCGCCTCATCCAACACCGCGCAGAGAAACTCGCGAAACGCCGGGGCGTCGTACAGCGCGCGCAGCGGCGACTGCAGCGGAATATCCTCGTCGGTAATGCAGCCCTTGGACGACGACACCAGCCGGTTGCGCGCGTGATCGGCCGGCAGCGCGTCGTCCTGCGGGCGCAGATACACGTTGTGTTGGCTGGTGGCATAAAACGCCGCATGGTGCTATTCGGCGCCCTCCAGCCTTATCGTCGCCAGCGCGGCGGCGCGCAGAAATCCCGGCAGCACCAGCGCGCCGGCGCGCGCCAGCGTTTGCCGGCAACGGGCGCGGAACGCGGCGTCGTCGATGGGATGGGCGGACAGATCGATAATATCGGCAAGTGGCGGCATGACGTTCCCCTCGTGTGCGAAAGCCGGATGCCTCTCACTGTAGCGAATGCCGCATTGCCGCCATAACAAAAATACGTTATGGATAAGCTAACGAATTCTTAGCGATAAGTCCTGCTCATGCACTCACCGTCCCGTGCGCGCTTGCCCAAGCTGAGCGCCATTCTGGCGTTCGAAACCGCCGCTCGCACCGGCAGCCTGGCCCGCGCGGCGGATGCGCTGGCGCTGACCGCCGCCGCCGTCAGCCAACAGATCCGCCAGCTCGAACAACATCTGGGCATCACGCTGTTCATTCGCGCCAAAAGCGGCGTCACGCTGACCGAGCAGGGCGCGGACTACCTGGCCTACGTGCAGGAGGCGTTTGAAACGCTGCGCGTGGCGCAGCAGCACGTGGAACGCCAGCGCGGCAAACAGACGCTGACGGTGTTCACCCTGCCGGCATTGGCCTCCAAATGGCTGAACCCGGCGCTGGGCGACTGGCTGGCGCAGTGCCCCGACGGCGATCTGCGGCTGCACGCGACCCATGCGGCGGTCGATTTCGCCCATTCGGCGGCGGATTTCGCCCTGTGCTTCGGCGATCAGGATTACCCGCTGCTGGAAAAGGCGCGGCTGTTTCAGGATTGGGTGCAGCCGGTGTGCAGCCCGGCGCTGCGCGAGTGCGGCGACTGGACGCAGCTGCCGCTGATCCACGTCGACTGGGGTAAGGAGAGCCAGTTTTTGCCGGGCTGGCACGAGTGGTTCACCGCCGCCGATCGGCCACCGCCGCCGCGGCGCGGGCTGACCTATAACCTGACGTCACTGGCCATCGACGCCGCCGTGCAAGGGCGCGGGGTGCTGCTCGGCCAGCGGCGGCTGATCGCCCGTGAACTGGCGGAGGGCCAACTGGTCACGCTGGCCGAACCGGCGCTGCCGCTCAGCAAACCCTACTACGTGGTTTACCCGCCGCGCACGCTGGAAAAACCCGGCGCAGCGGCGTTTCTCCGTTGGGTGCAGGCGCTGGCTCAGCGCGCGGTATAACCGCCGTCGATGCTGTAAAACGCGCCGGTGGTGAAACTGCTGTCGTCCGAAAGCAGGAAAGCCACCGTTTTCGCCACCTCTTCCCGCGTCGCCATTCTCCCCATCGGGTGCGAAGCGGCCATCTGCGCCCGCGCCGACGCCGGCAGTTCCCCCATCGCCGGCGTATCCACATAGCCCGGCCCGACGGCATTGACGCGCACGCCGCGCGTGGCGAATTCCAGCGCCGCCGAGCGCGTCAGGCCCAGCACGCCATGCTTGGCGGCGGTATAAGGTGCGATCCCGGCAATGCCCACCACGCCGTTGGCGGAAGAGAGGTTCACCACCGCCCCGCCGCCGCCGGCGACGATCGCCGGCAGGCCATACTTCATGCCGAAAAACGTGCCGCTCAGGCAAGTGGCGATCACCTCATGCCAATCGTCGACCGCGTACCGATCGATATCCACCTCGTGCGGGCCGGTGATCCCTGCGTTGTTGACCAGCAGATGCAGCGCGCCGCAGCGCCGCACGGTCTCTTCAATACCCTGCTGTACCGACTGCGCATCGCGCACGTCCATCCGCAACGTCATCACCCGCCGGCCGTCGGGATCGAGCCGCGCAGCGGCGGCGGTGAGAGGCGCTGCGTGGCGGCCGGTCATCACCACCGTGGCTCCGCGCCGAAACAGCTCGGCGGCGATCGCTTCGCCAATGCCGGTGGACGCGCCGGTCACCAGCGCCACCCGATGTTTGAAATCTTGCATAGCCGTTCTCCTGTAACGTTGAACTCAGGGGAACAGGCTAGCGCCGGCAAGTGACAGTTTGCGGCAGCAGTGATGCCCAACACGGCGAGAAATAAAAGGAGTAATGCTTATCAATATTTTATCTATACGATGGAAGTAAATTGTATAACCATTTTATTTTCATCATTAAATGTATAAGGCGCACCCACTCTGACGCCAAAACTCATTATAACTTTTTATATATTAGTTAGATTAAACCCCTATTTTCCCCGCTGTCACAAAACTGTCATAGATAAATGCATCTTAACTTTTCGGAGCATTTATCATGGCAAAGACTCGCATTATCGCTACCATCGGCCCCGCCTCTCGCCACATCAACACGTTGGCAGCGCTGGAAAAAGCCGGCATGTCCGTCGCCCGATTGAACGGTTCGCACAACACGCTCGACTGGCATGCGGAAACCATCGCCCTGCTGCGTAAAACGTTGCCGGATACGCCGGTGCTGTTGGACATTCCCGGTAGAAAAATCCGCACATTGCAACTGAAACACGAACCCTCATTCACTAAAGGGCAAACGCTGATCCTCACGACCGATACCTCGCATAACGGGGAGGAAAAAGTCCCGGTGGGGTACGGCCGGTTGCATGAACGGCTGACGGTGGGCGATAAGGTTTTCGCCGATGATGGCACCCTCTCGTTCCAGGTCGTTAACATCGTCGATCGGGACATCCACCTGCAGGCCGACATGGACGGCCAACTGAAAAGCCGCAAAGGCATCAATGTGCCTGGCATCGATCTCGGGCAGGCGCTGATAACGGAGAAAGATCGCGACATGATCGCCTTCGCCAAAGCACATCAAGTGGACTACATCGGCATAAGCTTCGTCGAAAGCGCGGCACACATCAACGCGATCAGAACGCTGATCGGAGGCGATACGCCCCGCATCGTGGCGAAAGTGGAAAACAGCGGCGGCATAGAGCATCTGGAGGAAGTCATCGCCGCCGCCGACGTTATCATGATCGATCGCGGCGATCTGGCGGTAGAAACCTCGATCGACCGCGTTTCTCTCTACCAAAAACAGATCCTCCTAGCCGCCTCCCATGCGGGCAAACCCACCATTGTAGCGACGGAATTGCTGCACAGCATGATAGAGAACCCGCTGCCAACCAAAGCGGAGGTCAGCGACATCACCAACGCGGTGCTGGATGGCGCCGCGGCGGTGATGCTCTCCGGTGAAACCGCCGTAGGCCGCTATCCTCTGGAGGCCGTTGCCCGTATCGCCAGCGTAGCCCATCAGGCGGAACAGCATTTAGCGCATGCGCCCCACTCATCCCCCCCTGCGCAGGTTGACGATATTCGACAGGCTGTCGGCGCCCTTATCCGCGCCTTGCCGATCTCCCGGGTGGTGGTGTTTTCTCGCACAGGTTACAGCGTGCGCATCGCCGCCATGGCCAACATCGGCATCCCGATCGTCGCATTCGGCAACGATGCGGCGACGGTGCGCAGCTGGAATATGCTGCCAGGCATCACCGGCCTGACATTGCCTCGGATCGATCTGACACAGCCGGAAACCGAACGTTTGGCTCTGAATGTCCTGTCAGACAATGGATTGATAAATCGGCACGATGTTTTGCTGCTGGTCAGCGCCCAGCAAGACAATCAGCATATCAGCGGGAATATCTTGCGCACGCTCAGCGCCGATGCCTACCTGCAATCTGACGCGGCGCGGGAACCTCACCGGAAAGAAGAGGTGGCCTGATGGATAATCATACGTTGTTCTATCTGGTGATTGCGCTATTTGCCGTGATCCAATCGGTTTTCGGCATGGGCATCTTGGTGTTCGGTACACCGACGCTATTAATGCTGGGCGTTGATTTCTCCTCCGTACTTGGGCTGCTGCTGCCGTCGTCGGTGCTGATCTCTCTGACGCAGACGCTTGGCGCCCGCCGCATTGCTTTTCCCGCTCGCGAAAAGGTCAATATGCTGATTTGCGCCATTTTCGTCATTCTGGCGCTGAGCCTGGTCTTGCATTCGACGGTGAAAGTGAATGTCGATCTGCTGGTGGGCGCCATCCTGCTGTTTTCCGCCTTGATGCGCTTTCGTCTGTCACTGCAAGAAACATTGAAACGTTATCTCGGCAAACATCAGCGCGCTTATGTCGCAGTCATGGGTCTGATACATGGCGTCACCAACATGGGTGGCGCCTTGCTGGCACTCTACGCTGCCGCCAGCCATCGCGAGAAACTGGAGATAAGAACCACCGTCTCCCGTTACTACCTGATGTTCGGTTTAATTCAATTGGCCACGCTGGCCAGCATTAAATGGCAAGCCCTGAGCCTCGACGGTTTCACCGCGGCACCGCTGGCCCTACTGGTGTATCTGGTCGTCGGCAATCTGCTGTTCAAGAGAGCCAGCGCTCCCGTTTATGAAAAAATGGTGACCGGCTTTATTGCCTTCTATGGCGTGGTCGTTCTCACTAAAGGCTATTTATAGGCTCCCCATGACGACGACTCTCTTTTCTCTGATCCCGGTGATATTTTTAATCGCCATGGGATTCACACTACGGCACAAGAACCTGATCGATCGGGCTTTCTGGCTGCCCTGCGAAAAGCTGAATTACTTTTATCTCTTCCCGGCGCTGATGTTTATCCAGGTCGGCAAAGCCGACCTCAGCCAGTTTCCGGTGCGGCCGATTGCCCTGTCTGTACTGGGCGCTGTCCTGATTGGCGCCTTGTCGTTGTACCTCTGGCGAATCTGGCTAAAACAGCCCGGGCCGGTTTTTTCTTCGGTCATACAGGGCGCTCTGCGCCCCAATACCTACATCGGGGTTGCCGCAGCGGCGGCGACTTTCGGCCACACCGGCCTGACGGTGACCTCCATCAGCATCGCCGTCGCCATCCCGCTGTTGAACGTGGCCTCGATTGTCATACTGATGCATTACGGTCAGGGTACCCGCCCCGGCGGCAAACAGATCGCCAAAGCGCTGGGGAAAAACCCAGTGATCCTTTCGGTCTTGGCCGGTCTGGCCTTCAACGCCAGCGGCTGGTCGCTTGGCGCGGCGCTGGAGAACATTCTCACCATTCTCGGCGGCGCCTCTCTACCATTGGGGTTGCTGGCGGTCGGCGCAGGGCTGGATATACAGGCGGCGCGTACGGCGCAGGGCCCCGTACTGCAATCGTCCTTCGTCAAGTTACTGCTGGTACCGCTGTTGACGCTGGGAATCGGCATCACCCTGGGCATCTCCGGCCCGGTGCTGGCGACTATCGTCCTGTTTAACGCCTTACCCTGTACACCTTCCGCCTACATCATGGCGAGACTGCTGGGCGGCGATCATCGCTTGTCGGCCGGTATCATCACGATCCAAACGTTGCTGGCGGCGGTCACCATTCCTGTTATTTTGCTGCTGACCCAGTTTTCAGCTCATCCAGCTTAAGATGGGCCTCATACTTCCGCCACAACGCGTCGAACCAGCCGTCGTCTCCATGACGATCGTTGATGCGCTCGACCGCTTCCGCACACTGTCGGCGGGCCAAGGCCAACAGGCCGGCCTCGCCCGCCGATAAAACAGCCAATAAGCGCGCCATTTCCACCAGATAGTGACGGGCAAAGGAGACATCGTAATCGGTAATGTTCTTGCTGTTGTCAATCAAGTCGCACAGTTTGATGGTCTGCGCTTCCGCACAGGCCTGCGCGCTGTGCCGCAGATTGGCATTTTTACGGTGCAGACGCTCACCGCCGTAGCTGCGAGGCTGCACGTCGGTCAACATTTCCACATAACGCTCGACCGTCGGACCAAATTCTCGCCGGATATCCGCCAGGGTCACCGCCGTATCTTCTACCGTATCATGCAGCCAGGCAGCGGCGACCATTTCTGGCGTCGGCTTAGCCCGCTGCAGCAAATCCACCACCGCTGCAGGATGCACGATATACGGCTCCCCGGTGAACTTGCGTCGCTGATTGCAGGCATGATGAGCGTCATTGGCAAATCGCTGCGCTTTCAAGGTTAAATCCATACTTTCTCCTTATCCATATCGATTCAGTGTAACGGCAGCCATGCTGACATCTGAGTCGATTTGGTTATGAGTTATGCCGACAACGCAGCACGTAATGCGCTCACAAACGCCGCAAAGCCCGCTATTTTATGCCTACTTTTTCTCATGCGAGACACCCTGTGGATACCCAACGCTACCTGCAGCATATCGGCTTTGCCGGCGCCGCCCGCCCCGATCTCCCCACGTTGCAACAGCTGCACCATCGCCACATGCTGAGCGTACCGTTCGAGAACCTGAGCATTATTTATCATCAGGGCATTCAGTTGGCGCCCGAAGCGCTGTTCAGCAAGGTGGTCGAGCGTAACCGCGGCGGTTTCTGTTATGAGCTGAACACGCTGTTCGCCCTGCTGCTGCGGGAGATCGGTTTCAAGGTGAGCTTCATCTCCGGCGAGATCCGCGCGCGCGACGGCCATTTCGGCCCGCCCTACGACCATCTGGCGCTGCGGGTGGATCTGGCGGAGCAGGCCTGGCTGGTGGACGTCGGTTTCGGCGATTCCTTCCTGACGCCGCTGAAGATCGTCGCCGCCGAGCCGCAACCGCAGGCCAGCGGCACCTTCCACCTGGAGCGGGAAGGCGAGTATTACCTGCTGGAGCGCCGCAACGGCGACCAACGCTCGCATGCCAAAACGCTGTATCGCTTTACCGTTCAGCCGCGCGAGTTGCACGAGTTCGACGAGATGTGCCGGTTCCACAGCACCTCGCCGCAGTCGCATTTCACCCAACGCCTGGTGTGTTCACGGCCGACGGAACACGGCCGGGTGACCCTCAGCGACATGAAGCTGATCGTGACCGAAGATCACCAGCGCCACGAAACGACGCTGCATTCGGAAGAGGAACGCCGCGCCGCGCTGTGGCAGCATTTCGCCATCGATTTGGATCGTTGACGGCGCCGGCAACGCCCTTTTATTACGATTCTGTTACATCGATTGCATAACCGCGCTTGGCTGATTGCCAGCACCGCGGCGGCAGGCATCATAGGGTCATGATTCGGCAACAGAGTGCGAAAATGATCCGTGTGATACTGGTGGATGACCATGTGGTGGTGCGCTCCGGCTTTGCGCAATTGCTCAGCCTCGAAGACGATCTCGACGTGGTGGGGCAATACAGCAGCGCGGCGGCAGCCTGGCCGGCATTGCTGCGCGACGACATCAGCGTCGCGGTGATGGACATCGCCATGCCGGATGAAAACGGCCTGAGCCTGTTGAAACGCCTGCGGGCGCAGAAGCCGCAGTTCCGCGCGATCATCCTCAGTATCTATGACTCCCCGACCTTCGTGCAGAGCGCGCTGGATGCCGGCGCCAGCGGCT
>NZ_JVEL01000064.1:0-619 GCF_001076875.1 Serratia sp. 506_PEND | reverse complement strand
GCCGACGACGAAGTTGAAGGTGCCCTTGCCGATCAGGAACACGCTGCCCGCCAAGTATTGCCCGCCCTTGAGCGCCACCTCGGAAAGCTGCTTTTGGATCTCGGCGGCGCTGTTGAGGTTATGCTCCGCCAGGAAGCGCTGCGCCCAGCCGGGCAGGTGGCGCATGAAGTCCGCCAGCATGGTCGGCAATTGGCTGTTGTTGGTCTGCAGCTTGGTGTAGATCACGTTGAATTCCATCGCCAGCGACGAGGCGATGATCGCCAACGGCGTGAACACGATCAGGCAGATCAGCGCCACCGTCAGCAGCGACACCACGCCGTTGCGTTCGCCGACGTACTGCTTCAACTTCTTTTTCACCGGATGGAAAATCACCGCCAGAATAACCGCCCACAGCACCGAGGAGTAATAAGGCCCCAGCACGTCGAGAAAGGCGGCGGTAACGATGAACAGGATCAGAATAAAGAATCCTTTGGAAATGCCTTTAGACATCATAGTCGTCCCTCAAAAGATGAATTTTCAGCATAGATGAACTGAATGAAAACAACACTATCATCACCTTTGCTTAACCGGTAGGGGATTTTTAGTGGCGTATTCCATAGGGTTATTAAGGGCAAGGCGG
>NZ_JVEL01000063.1:0-237 GCF_001076875.1 Serratia sp. 506_PEND | reverse complement strand
AGATGGACACTGACCTGACGGAGTTGATCCGGGTTTTTCCGGCGGTCTGGGTCACGTTCGCTGGTATCAGCAGCACCAGGCGCCGCACGACGGCCCGCAACACGTACAACGTTTACGGCAAGTTCGTGGTGATGGTCGGTGACTACAGCGTGCGCAGCGAAGCCAGTACCCGCATGGGTGGCCCACGCCTCGATGAGGTCGGTAGCTACAAGCTGGTCAGCGCCGTGCGCCGACTGC
>NZ_JVEL01000062.1:0-6109 GCF_001076875.1 Serratia sp. 506_PEND | reverse complement strand
CGACGATCTTGTTGGCGGTGGAGGTGCCGTTGGTCACCATGTAGCTGCGTTCGGCGTTGAACACGCGGGAAATGTACTCTTCCGCCTCTTTGTGCGGGCCGGAGTGATCCAGCAGCGATCCCAGCTCGGACACCGAAATCGAAATATCCGACTTCATGGTGTTCGGGCCGAAGAAATCGTAGAACAGGCTGCCCACCGGGCTCTTCTGGAACGCGGTGCCGCCCATGTGGCCCGGCGTACAGAAGGTGTATTTGCCTTCGCGCACGTATTTGAACAGCGCCTTGGTCAGCGGCGGCAGGATGGTGTCGATATACTCGTCGGTGTTCTGTTTGATCTTGGCGGCGATGTCGGTTGCCGCGCCGAGCGCATACTCGAAGAAGCGCACCTGCATGCGCAGATCGTTCAGGCTGACGTCCAGCGTCGAATAGGTGTTGGCGAATGCGTACAGCGGCATGTATTCGTTCAGTTGGCTGATCTCTTCGCACAGCTCCAGGTTGTATTTGTCCCAGTCGAAGATCACCCCGCACAAGCGGGCGTTGTTCTCGATCAGTTTCAGCAGGTCTTCGCGATCGTTAGGGTAAACGATGCGGAAATCCAGACTTTCCAGCGCCTGATGCAGTTCACGGATGGGCTCTTCTTTGAAGTAGACACCCATGTGATTCATGATGGCGATAACGTTCATATGCATTTCTCCTGGCAAAGCAAGCCCCTTCCCGTCGCGGCTGACAGGTCGGAAAGAAAGGGGCTGGGTAAATTCAGTCGGTCAGCGGACGCGAATCAGTGCGCTTTGGCCGTGGTGTTTTCATCGACCGCCGCGGCGTTGGCAGCCTGGCGGGTATTCATTTTCCGGGCGTAGAACATCAGGATAATCAGGCTGATGATAAAGGTGCCGGACAGTTCGAATGAGTTGGCGCCCATCAGCGCGATGAAGCAGAAGCCGCAGCCGCACACTGAAGCGATCAGGCTCAGCAGATTGCGCACGTTGACCCCTTCAAAGCGGATCAGGTCTACGCAGGAGTAGAAGTAAGGCAGCATGGTCAGCAGCACCGCGATGCCGGTCAGCTCGCCGAACAGGTCGGAGGCTTTGCCGCCGGCGGAGCTCATCAGGGTGATCAGCACCATCAGCGCGGTCATTTTGCAGCCGGCCAGCAGCAGGCCTTTCTTCGGAATGCCGTTTTTATCCAGCTCGCCGTACACTTTCGGGAAGTTGCCGTCGTTGGCGGCGCGCACCCCAGCCTGGCCGACCAACATCATCCACGAACCGAGCGAGGTCAGGCAGGCGAAGGCGGTGAAGGCGGAAACCATCGGTGCGGCCCAGTTGCCCATAATCGCCGAGGCGCTGATGGCGAACGGCGCGCCGCTGGCGGCCATTTCAGACGCCGGGAACATACCGCTGATCACCTGGGTGGCGGCGATGTAGATGATGCCCGCCAGGCCGGTGCCGAGCATGGTCGCCAGCGGCACGGTGCGTTTCGGGTTTTTCACCATGCCGGTGCTGACCGCTGCGGATTCCACGCCGATGAACGCCCACAGGCACAGCAGAATACTTTTGATGACCGCATGGCTGTCGGTGGTGCCGGAGGTATTCCAGTTAGCCTGATAGGTGGCGGCGTCAAACCAGTGCCAGCCGAGGGTGGCGGTCACGATCACCGGGATCAGCACCAGCACCAGGCCCAGCGTGGTCAAACGGCTGACCCAGGTTCCGCCCAGCATGTTGACGAAGGTGAAGACCCACACGATGGCGATACAGGCGATGCCGGCGGGCACCGGGTTGTTCAGCGCCGGGAAGAAGGTGGAGAGATAAGAAACGGCGGTAATGCCGATGGCCAGGTTGCCGATCCAGTTGGCATGGTAATAAAGCACGCCGGTCTGGAAACCGAAGGCCGGGGAAATTTCACCCGCGTAGGCGATAGGGCCGCCCTGCTGCGGGTTTTTGGTGGCGAGGCGGGCATACACATAAGCCAGCGACATCGCCCCGATAATCGAGATCACCCATCCCCAAATAGCGATGGATCCGAGACTCGCCAGGTTGGCGGGCAATAAGGCAATCCCGCTCCCCATCATATTACCGGCGACCACGCCGGTGCAGGCAATAAGCCCTATTTTCTTGGGTGAAGCCATGGTCAGTTTCTCCTGATTTACGTTTCTTATAAGCCACACCCATAAATAAAAGATTTTAATGAGCCGGCTTGATTGTCAGGATGCTAACCATCGGGGGGAATAAAGTCCTAAAGATAAAGTGAGATTACGCTCATGATCATACAAATGATAACCTGAGGTTTTTCATTAACACATCAAGATAAAAAGACAGGCTAAAGAAAAGATAAACATCATTTAAAAACAATAAGATGACAAGGTTAATGACGCATAACAAATGGCAAAAAAGAAATAATATCGCGCAGCAAAATAATACATTCATGCAACATTGCTTCACCAATAAATAACGCCGCCATGATCCCCGAAGAATAAGGGCGGCGTGATATTGGATTAATTATTGGCGCTGATAGTTATTTAAATAAGGCACTACGTTGGTCAATGACGTCTGGAATACGCCATTGGTGATCCAATGCAAGGTATCCTCACCGGGGCGAAGATTGAAGGCGGTAATATAAGAGTCGGCCGCCAAATGATTCTGCCCCTGCATTTCATACACCTTGCCCAGCAGCACATAATTCAGCCACGACATTTGCAATTCAATCCCCAGATCGATCGCCCGGTGCGCCTCGTCAATCCGCCCCTGCGTCAAGGCATCTACCGCCAGAACTTGCTGCACGATCGGCGTGTTTTTCAATTCGGGGATCGTCGCCAGATGGCTGATATCGGCACGCAATTGCGCCAAGGCCGGGCTGTCGAACGGTTGATAAGAATTGCGCAGCAGATCCACCAACGCTTTTTCAGCCAGCAGGTAGTGGAAGTTCGGCGCGCTGTTAATCAGCTCGCTCAGCTGGCCGCTGGCGCGGGTCAACGAATCGGCGTCACCGCGGATCAGCAACTGATGCGCCTGGTAGAAACGCTGCAGCAACGGTCCGTTGTCGGGCAGCAACTGCGCCAGACGCTGCTCCAGCTGTGGCGGCCAAGGCTGCTTCAGCGCTGCGGACAGGCTGGCGAGGAAGTCGGCCTGGATCTTCAGCTGGTTATCGGCGGTAATGAAGTAACGCTTGTCCAGCATGACAGAGCTGTCGGCGTTATCCACCAGCCGCACGGAGAGGAAACACTGCTGGGCGCGGTAGTGGCGCTGATTGACGAACTCGATATACAGCGACTTGCCCGAATTGCTGGGGCCGGAATAGTTGTAATTGGTTTGGTCATGCACCAGGAAGGTCGAGTAGGTGTTCAACGAATCGGTGATCAGCTCGCTGACGCCCACCACGTAAGAGAGCTGGGGCATCCAGTTGCTGCAGCTCTCGCCGCCCTGGATGCGGATATCGATATCGCGCGGGTTGAGCAGCACCGGCATGGTCGATACCGGCACGCGCTGCGACAGCGTGGCGATGCCGACAAACGCCACGCAAACGCTGAGCGCCGCCAGAAACGCCAGCCACACCCAGAAGGTCGGGCGACGATAAAAACGCGGCTGCTTTTCGCCAGACGCGGCAGACGGCGCGCCGCTTGTCCGGCGCGGCGGCACATACGGCGTCTCGTCGTCTTCCTCGCTGCCGTCTTCCGGTTCATGCATGATCACCGCAATCTGCGGCGCCTGTGCGGGAGCGGGTTGCGTCTCCCCTTCTTCACACCAGATCACCGACGTCGCCAGCTTATACCCGCGCTTGGGCACGGTGATAATGTATTCCGGGCTGTCGCTGTCGCCGTCTTTCAGGTACTTGCGCAGCTCTGAAATACATTGGGTCACCACGTGGTTGGTGACGATATTGCGCTTCCAGACGTTGTCGATCAGCTCGTCGCGGCTCAGCACCACGTCGGGGTGCCGGGCGAAATAGCACAGCATGTCGATCAGGCGCGGTTCCAGCGTTTTTTGGCGGCCGTCGCGGCTGATGGTGTTGTCGGCAGGGGTAACCAGCCACTCCCCGACGCGAAAAGCAGGCTCTTGCATGGCGGAAATAACTCTGTAGGCATGTAGGGCAAGGGCGCGATCATAGCATAACCGCCCCCGGCTGTGGCCGCCGGGAGGCGATTAAGCCGTTAACTCTCGTATAATTCTAACGGTAAACCATCGGGATCGCTGAAAAAGGTAAATCGGGATTGGGTGTAGGGATCGACGCGCACCGGTTCGCAGGCAACGCCGGCCGCCTGCAGATGGGCGATGGCCCGATCGATGTCGTCAACGCTGAACGCCAGATGGCGCAGGCCGCAGGCCTCTGGGCGGCTGACGCGGGCCGGCGGCGAAGGGAAAGAAAACAGTTCGATAGTGTATTGTCCGTTGAGCGCGAGATCCGCTTTCCAGGAGTCGCGCTCCTCGCGGTAAACTTCACTCAGCAGGGTAAAACCGAGAATATCGCAATAGAAATGCTTACTGGCGGCGTAGTCCGCGCCAATGATCGCGATGTGGTGCACCTGACGTAATCCCAGCATAGAAACCCTCTCCTGTTCATTCTGATGGGGCACGGTATCCGGCGGCGGCGATGACGTCAACGGCAAAAACCCCGCGGATTGCCGCGGGGCATGATTCAGCACACGGCGTCTCAGCCCTTCAGATCCGCCAGCGCCGCGCCGAAGTTGATGTGCAGCACCTGCCCATCGACCACCAGCGACGGTACACTCTGCACGCCGAGGCGCTCAGCTTCCGCCACGCGCGTTGGGCGTTCCCCCAGGTGCACCACTTCCACCTGCACGTTATCGCTCAACAGCCCCAACAGCTGCTGTTCGGCACTCACGCATACCGGGCAGCCGGCATGATAAAATACGGCCTTAGTCATCCTCATTCTCCTTGGTATTGACGGTTTCGGGCACGTTGACTTACCCATATTGTTTCGAATCGAAACGATATGAACAGTATGCCAGCACCAATGACTTGTCAATATAGTTTTTAATCGATACTATTTACGCAACCTGATGAGGATACGATGCTAAAACTGTTTGATCTGCTTGAACGCTTGAATAGCCTGCAACGCAGCTGGCTGCGCAGCCACGAAGAATTGGAAAGTCTGCCGCCGGTGCAGTTGAGCGCGCTCTACTATCTGGCACGCTGTAATCATTACTCCAACACCCCGATGGCCGTGGCGGAATACCTTGGCCTGACCAAGGGAACGGTGTCCCAATCGCTGAAAAAGCTGGAGCTGAACGGCATGATCGCCCGCACGGCGGACGCAAAGGATCGCCGCAGCGTGCGGCTGCGGCTGACAGAAAAATCGCGAAGTTTAATGGAGGCTCTGTTTCCTCCTGCCTACCTGCAGCAGGCGCAAGACGCCATGCAGCAGGACGGCGAACAGTTGCAGGCGCTGTTAACCCAGCTGCTGCGCCAACTGCAGCGGCAGGAAAATGCGGCGCTGTTCGGCGAATGCCACCGCTGCCGCTATCACCAGCAGCGCAATGGCCAACCGTTTTGCGGCCTGACACAGGAACCGCTGCCGCTCGACAGCGTGAACCTGATCTGCCGAGAATTCGCCTAAACGATTATGCTGGCGCTTTCAACACCTTCACCAGATAGCGCCCGTCCTCCGTCAGTTTGGCGCCGTGGATGTCGGTTTCAAAACCGGGATAGCGCTCACCGATAGAGCACAGCATCAGCAGGAAATCGAGCACCGCCCGGCTCTCTTCGGTGATCATTTCTCCCGGCATCACCAGCGGCACGCCCGGCGGATAAGGCAGGATCATATTGGCCGCCACCTTGCCCACCAACTGATCCAGCTCGCAGGTTTCCACATTGCCGCGCACCTGTTCCTGGAACATCTGGTGCGGCGTCAGCTTCATTTCCGGCAGTACGTCGAACGCCCGCTGCATCAGGCGCGGCAGATCGTGTTGGCGGATCAGCCGATGAATGCCGGCGGCCAGATCCTGGATACGCATATGGCGATAAAAATCCGGATCCTCGGCGTACAGATCCGGTAGCATGTTCTTCACCCGCAGGTTGAGATCGTAGGCGCGCTTGAAATCAGTCAGGCCGCGCAACAGGCTCATCGCCTTGGTTTTGTCGATGCCGATGCTGAACAGG
>NZ_JVEL01000061.1:0-5754 GCF_001076875.1 Serratia sp. 506_PEND | reverse complement strand
TTCACCACGTAGTCACTTCCTAAATATTTATTAATAGTTTTGGCTTTTGCCGGGGACTCAACTATTACGAGAGCTTTACCCATATTTACCTTTACCTAATTTATTTCTTCTAAAAAGAAGTCTTTTATCTCGCCGTGCCGCGGCAATTCGTGTCTCTTTTTTTATATTGCGGCAGTCTGGCAAGAGATCAACAGATTTTTTTCTTTTGGTTGCCCAACTGCTCAACCTGAACGCAAGTTGTTGATCCTGCCTGCTATTCACCCATGCCCCAGAAGTATGGCTGTGTGAGTTTTATTCATGGCGTAAACAAAACCTTCCACCCGACGCCGCAAAATCCCACACTGTACCTGATAAAAAGCGTCACGCAACCTAATTAGCATGGAAAGTCCGATTTCGCCAACCGGCGGCCGCCCTTGGCCATCCAGACGGCAAATAAACCTTAGTCGGTTTGCGGATAAAAGCGAACCGGCGTTAGAATATGCGCAGAGTTTTTTGTTTGGAGTCTAATAAATGCGCACGAATACTGCACCTATCGGCCGCGAGGCCCTGCTGGCGGAAGCAAATAACATCATCCGCCAACACGAAGATTATCTGCACGGCATGATCGCCACCGACGTTGAACAAAAAAGCGGCGTTTTAGTTTTTCGCGGCGAATACTTTTTGGATGCCGATGGATTGCCCACCGCCAAAACCACCGCGGTATTTAATATGTTTAAGCATTTGGCTCACCTGCTTTCGGAAAAATACCACCTGGTCGATTAAGACAAGAAAACGGGGGCGCCTGGCCCCCGTTGATTCACGCTCTCGTTGCCGTTACAACAACGGCTTTTCCCCACGCTGCCACCAGCGCAGCAGCAAACGATCGACGCTTTCCGCCGCACTGCCGGTGAAGCGATCCATCAGGCGTTTGCGGCGCGTATAGCGCACGGCGATCACTTCGTGGTTATCCAGCTCGGCGATCAGCAAATCATCGCTGGTGCCGATGGCGTCGACCAGGCCCTTCTCTTTCGCCTGTGAACCGAACCAGTGCTCACCGGTGGCGACGCTGTCGATATCGAGCGACGGGCGCTGCTCATGCACGAAGCGCTTGAACAGTTCGTGGGTTTCGTTCAAATCTTCGCGGAACTTCTCGCGCCCCTGTTCGGTGTTTTCACCGAACAGCGTCAGCGTGCGTTTAAACTGCCCGGCGGTGTGCAACTCCACGTCGATGTCGTTCTTCTTCAGCAGACGGTGGAAGTTCGGGATCTGCGCCACCACGCCGATGGAGCCGATGATGGCGAACGGCGCCGCCACGATGCGATCCGCGACGCAGGCCATCATGTAGCCGCCGCTGGCCGCCACTTTATCCACCGCTACCGTCAGGCGAATGCCGCCTTTGCGCAGGCGCTCCAACTGCGAAGCCGCCAGGCCGTAGCCGTGCACCACCCCGCCAGGGCTTTCCAGGCGCAACAGAACTTCATCCTGCGCCGACGCCACCGCCAACACCGCCGAGATCTCTTCGCGCAGCGAGGTGACCTCGTGCGCGTCCATGCTGCCCTTGAAATCCAGCACATACAGGCACGGCTTGGCCACTTCCACCGCGCCGGACTTAGCGCGCTGCTTCTTCAATTTGTCATCAGATTTGGTCTGCTTCTTGAACTGTTTCAGCCAAACCTTCTGCTCGGCGGCATCCATGCGCGCCAGGCGCATATCGCGCTGCATCTCGCGATACTGTTCGCCGAGATCGGTCAGCTGCAGCTCCCCTTTCTGGCGGCTCTTGCGTTGCCCCAAACTGACCGCCAGGATGGCCAACGCGGCGATGGCGAGCACCACCGTGGCGACCTTGGCCAGAAACAGGCCATAAACAGATATAAACTCCACAGATTCCGCCTTTATTTACAGGTTGTTAGTATGCTTATTTCCATTTTAGCCAACCGCAGCGGCTGCTGTCGCGGCTAAATGAAAATTCATTGCGCACAGAGCATCACTATGGGGACGATTTACGGCCGAACCAAGCCGCCACCGCCGCGCTTTTGTTACAAAAGAATGCCATTTCAGCCTGCTACGCATTGAAAATGCCTGCGGATTAAGGCATATAACACCCATTATTCATCAATATGATGAGACGGATTCGCTGCGCGGCCCGCAGACGGTCGAGCCTTCGCTCCCGCCCCGGCCGCGCGTTTCACCCTTGCTCCCCGATATCCGCGGGAGAACAGCCACCCAGGCGAGGATTTATCGTGCATTACCAACCCAAACAAGATCTGCTCGAACAACGTATCATTTTGGTCACCGGCGCCGGCGACGGCATCGGCCGCGAAGCGGCGCTGACCTACGCGCGCTTCGGCGCCCAGTTGGTGCTGCTGGGGCGCACCGAGAGCAAACTGCTGGCGGTACAACAAGAGATCGCAGCCCTGGGCGGCGCCCCGGCCCTGGTGGTCACGCTGGACTTGCTGCACGCCACTCAGGAGCAATGCCGGCAGATAGCCGACGATCTGGCGCGCCAGATCCCCCGCCTTGACGGCGTGTTGCACAACGCCGGCCTGCTCGGCGACATCGCGCCGATGGCCGACCTGTCGATAACCATGTGGCAAGAAGTGATGCAGGTTAACGTCAACGCCACCTTTATGCTGACTCAGGCGCTGCTGCCGCTGCTGCTGAAATCCCACGCCGGTTCACTGGTGTTCACCAGCTCCAGCGTCGGGCGTACCGGCCGCGCAGACTGGGGTGCCTATGCAGTGTCGAAGTTCGCCACCGAGGGCATGATGCAGGTGTTGGCCGACGAGTACAAAAACCGCAATCTGCGGGTGAATTGCATCAATCCGGGCGGCACCCGCACCAAAATGCGCGCATCCGCCTTCCCGCACGAAGACAAGAACAAGCTGAAAACCCCGGCCGATATCATGCCGCTGTATCTGTATTTGATGGGCGAAGACAGTCGCCGCAAAACCGGCATGAGCTTCGACGCGCAGCCGAACCGCAAACCCGGCGCAGCCGAATAATCAGGAGCGTTTCATGGCGGAAGATCGTCATCAACAGCGCCAGCAGCGCTTGAAAGAACAGGTCGATGCGCGCATCGCCGCGGCGCAGGACACCCGCGGCCTGCTGCTGGTGTTTACCGGCAACGGCAAAGGTAAAACCACCGCCGCCTTCGGCACCGTCACCCGCGCGGTCGGCCACGGCATGCGCGCCGGGGTGATCCAGTTCATCAAGGGCGAATGGCCCAATGGCGAAAAGAATCTGCTGCAGCAACACGGCGTTGAATTTCAGGTGATGGCCACCGGTTTCACCTGGGAAACGCAAAACAAGGCCGGCGACACCGCCGCCTGCCAGGCGGTGTGGCAGCACGGCAAACGCATGCTGGCCGACAGCGGCCTGGATCTGGTGCTGCTGGATGAAGTGACCTACATGCTGACCTACGGCTATCTGGAACTGGAAGAGCTGAAGGAAGCGCTCCTGCAACGCCCTGCGCATCAAACGGTGATCCTGACCGGGCGCGGCTGCCATCGCGATCTGCTGGAACTGGCGGATACGGTCACGGAGATGCGGCCGGTGAAACACGCATTCGACGCGGGCGTGAAGGCGCAACAGGGGATCGATTGGTAACAAAACGTTCTGGCCCCGAACGGGGCCAGAATGGCGGGATTAGCTGCGTTTGCTTGGCTTGCCCGGTTTGCTGCCTGGCGCACTGCGGCGGCCGCTGCCGGCCACCTGCGAGTGGCGCTTGACCGCACGGCGGATCTGGTTGGCCTTCACGCGGCGGCGCTCACGCTCCACCGGCATTTTGCTGACCGTTTCCGGTTTCAACTCCACCAGCTCGCGCAGGTAGTTGATCGCCGGCAGATCCAGTTCGGCCCAGCCGCCGCGCGGCAGGCCTTTCGGCAGATCGATGTCGCCGTAACGCACGCGGATCAGGCGGCTCACCTGCACGCCCACCGCTTCCCACAGGCGACGCACTTCACGGTTGCGGCCTTCGGTCAGGGTCACATTGTACCACTGGTTGAGGCCTTCACCGCCCTGGAAGCTGATGGTGCGGAAGGCGGCCGGGCCGTCTTCCAATTGCACGCCTTTGCTCAGCTGCTTCACTTTCGCATCGTCAACCTGGCCGAACACTCGCACCGCGTACTCGCGCTCCACTTCACGGCTCGGGTGCATCAGACGGTTGGCCAGTTCGCCATCGGTGGTGAACAGCAGCAGACCGGAGGTGTTGACGTCCAGGCGCCCTACCGCCACCCAGCGTGAACCGCGCAGCTTCGGCAAGCGATCGAACACCGTCGGGCGGCCTTCAGGATCGCTGCGGGTACACAGCTCGCCTTCCGGTTTGTAGTAAGCCAGCACCCGGCAAACCACCTCTTCGGACTCTTTGATCGACAGGACATGACCGTCCAGACGAATTTTCATCGCCGGCGTCACTTCAACGCGATCGCCGAGCTTGGCGACCTTGCCGTCGACGCTGACGCGCCCGGCTTCAATCATGGTTTCGATTTCACGACGCGAGCCATGCCCGGCGCGCGCTAAAACTTTCTGTAACTTTTCGCTCATTGAGCAACCTCTAATGTCGCCTTCACAGGCGTCGGGGGGATACCGCCGCGGCCAAGCGCCACAACGGTCATAATACATTTATCAGGATCGAACCGCGCATTATACAGGCTTTCTAAGGTGTTGAAACCCACTTTATCGGCGGTGGCCCCCTTCAGACGGCGTTCACGGCGCCAAAAAATCCTCCACCGCCCACAGCACCGCGTCAGGCCGTTCCAGAATGCCGAGGTGCGTGCGGGCCTCCCCTAAACGCACCACGGAGAAAAACGGCTGCTCGGCGGCAAACGCCTGCTGTTGCCGCAGATAGTCGTCGCGGCGATCCAACGAGTAGACGTGCCGACACGGCGGCGGCGCGCTCATGCCCGCCAGGCGTTGCAGCGGCGAACCGAATTGCCGGTAGGCCTGTTCGATGGCTACGCCGGCGGCACGCCAGAGCCGGTAATCTTCCTGCGCCATCTCGACCTCCAGATGGCGTTTGACCCGATCGTGGCGGATGCCGCCCTGCCAGAAGTCGAACAAGGCGTCGCGCGCCGCCAGCCACTGCTGCGGCTGCTGCATGCGGCTCACCGCCGTAAAGAACGCCGGCTCCGGCTGCGTCATGATCCAGTCGAGAAACACCATGCCCCGCACCCGCTGCGGCAACGCTTCGGCCAACGCCACCGCCAGCCAGCTGGCGTGCGCCACCGACAGGGTGACCGCGTTATCCAAACGCAGCGCCGTCAGCAGTTGGCGCACATCCTCCAGCAAGTCGTCCGCCGTCAGCGACATCTCCGTGGCTTTTGACGACAGGCCATGGCCGCGCCAGTCGATGCTGATCACCCGATAACGTTCGGCCGCCAGAGCGATGAACGGCTCAAACACGGTTTTCGGTTCGCACCAGCCGGGCAGCAACACCAACGTGAGCGGCCCTGAGCCGATATCCTGATAGTCGAGCATCATGTTGGCACTGTGAAATGCGGTCATATTACCTCCTGCGCGTCTCTCCCCGACCCGTTCGGGGAATACCGACGGGGATAAGGTGACAGCGCAGCAGGTATTGATCTATTGAAGTTCGTGCGGAAAGTCCCCTGGGCGCACCTTATGAAAAAATGCGCACTAATTGGAATGGGAACTTAATGGCGCACGCAGGGATAGGCGGCGCTTAACGCCAGCATGATCACCGACGGTGCGGAATAATGCAGTTGCTCAGGATGCTCGTTCAAATACTGCATCACCGCGTCGGCGGCTACGCCGATG
>NZ_JVEL01000006.1:0-259 GCF_001076875.1 Serratia sp. 506_PEND | reverse complement strand
CCTCAGGCTGTGTCTGGTACCAGCGGGCAAGCATCAGCTGTGCCACAGCGTTGCCCTGCTGTGCTGCCTTCTTAAACTGACTGATACAGTCCGCAACAGGCGACGTGCCATGTGCTTCCTGGCAATGTCCTGCGAGATTCATACTGGCCTGCGCATTACCGAGTGACGACGCCCGGGTCCACCAGTGGCGGGCAAGCGCTTCGTTACGCGGCTCCCCCAGCCCGTTGTGGTACCCATCCCCGGCCTGACGCGCCGCATC
>NZ_JVEL01000060.1:0-14482 GCF_001076875.1 Serratia sp. 506_PEND | reverse complement strand
CTTGACCAGTCTTCTTAGACATTACTTTTACCTTTAAATATATTTACAAAACCTGCCATAAGAGGCAATTGCGGCCATTTCAGAAACATTACTTATGGGAGGTACTTAGAAGGTTCGTCTTTGAAGCGGAATCGGATGATAACGTTTTTGGAGGAACTGCTTAACTCTAAACTCGAACATAAATAGGTCTGGATTACAGGCCGACTTGCATTTACTCATAAAAATGGTGAATGCACAAGAGGTTTATTGCAATAAATTCATCATTACGCCGAATTTATTTTTATCCCCCTGAATATACATGACTTAATTTAACGCTCGCCGCGGCCGATCCACCGCGTTCCTCTCCTCACCGGAGCATCATTTGCCCATCTGAGCGCTGCAAATGAGAGCTAACGCATAAAACTCTAATATGCTTGACGCTGCTATAACAAATCCCAAATCAGATGGCTAAACTTGAGGGGAAAACAAGGCAGACGGCTTTTTCGCCAGCACTTTTGCCGCTAAAAACACGATTTTTCAGATTATGCTGAATCAAGGAGCTATGCGCATGACCGCCCAGCAGTTCGTTTCACCTAATGAAATCCGCGCCAGATTCTCTCACGCGATGTCGGACATGTATCAAAAAGAGGTACCGCTGTACGGCGATCTGCTGGAGCTGGTGGCGGAAACCAACCGACAGGTTCTGCGCGAAGATGCCGCACTGGCTCATCAACTGCAAATCACCGGCGAGATCGAACGCCTGGCCATGGAGCGCCACGGCGCGATCCGGGTCGGTACGGCGGACGAACTGGCCACCCTGCGCCGCCTGTTCCGGGTGATGGGCATGGCGCCGGTCGGTTACTATGACCTATCGGTGGCGGGCGTTCCGGTACACTCCACCGCTTTTCGCGCCATACACGAAGACGCGCTGCAGATCAGTCCTTTCCGCGTGTTCACCTCCCTGCTGCGCCTGGAACTGATAGAAGATCCCGCGCTGCGTGCGCTGGCCGAGCGCTTGCTGGCGCGCCGCCGTATCTTTACCGATCGCGCGCTGGAGCTGATCGCGCTGCAGGAAGCGCAAGGCGGGCTGAATGAAGTGCAGGCGCAAGAATTTGTCGAACAAGCGCTGGAAACCTTCCGCTGGCACAACCAGGCGACGGTCAGCGCCGAAGAATACCGGCAGCTGCACGATCAGCATCGCCTGATCGCCGACGTGGTGGCGTTTAAAGGACCGCATATCAACCACCTGACACCACGCACGCTGGATATCGATCGCGTTCAGCAAGCGATGCCCGGCCGCGGTATTACGCCCAAAGCGGTCATCGAGGGCCCGCCTCGCCGCCGCCGCGCGATCCTGCTCCGCCAAACCAGCTTCAAAGCGCTGGAAGAAAGCGTCGATTTCGTTGAGCACGACGGCCACGCCGTCGCCGGTCACCATACCGCGCGCTTCGGCGAGATCGAACAACGCGGCGTGGCGCTAACGCCTAAAGGACGCGAACTTTACGACCGTTTGCTGCAGGCGACCAACGATGCGTTGCAGGCGCCGCCGAGCGAGAAGAATGCCGAGCGCTACTATCAACTGCTGGAGGAAAACTTCCGGGCGTTTCCGGATGATTACGCCACGCTGCGTGAGCAACAGCTGGCCTGGTTCCGCTATTTCCCGACCGAATGCGGCCTGGCGGCCAAAGAGTCGCTGGATAAGCACAGCACCCTGGAACAACTGCTCGAGAAAGAACACGTTCGCTTCCAGCCTCTGGTGTATGAAGATTTTCTGCCGGTCAGCGCGGCGGGGATTTTCCAGTCAAACCTGGGCGACAGCCGCCACGCGCAGTACAACGCCGCTTCCAGCCGGGCAGCGTTTGAACAAGCGTTGGGCAGTGAGGTGATCGACGAGCTGGCGCTGTATCAGCAAACCCAGCAGCGTTCGCTGGAAGCCTGCGCGCAAGCCTTGGGACTTGCCACGCTGGCATCCTGAGATTACTTAGTCAGCAGAGATTCGATATCCTGCAGCAATTGCTCAGCCTGAGCGGAAGGTAGCACCGCATCAACCGGCAAATACCACCAATTAGGCTGGGCAAAGGCGCGACACTTCACCGCGTCCTTCTCCGTCATCAACAGCGTTTGATCGGCTGCAACCAGCGCCGCCAGCTGTTCCTGCTGATATTCCTGATGATCGGCAAACGCCACTTCCTGTACGACTTCGACGTTCAACTTTTCCAACGTCGCGAAGAAACGCGGCGGATGGCCGATGCCGGCCATCGCCACCACGCGCGGCAGCTCAGCCGCCGGGCGACGTTCACCGCTCAGCAGGTTCACCGCATCACGCGCCTGCAGGCGCATGGCAATTTCCCCGGCCTGCGCCACGCCGCCATTGGCGACGCGCGCATCGACGCTGCCAAGCCGCGCGGCACGCTCGCGCATCGGCCCGGCCGGCAACCACCAGCCGTTGCCGAAACGACGCACGCCGTCGATGACCACCAGCTCGAAGTCACGCTGTAAAGCGTAGTGCTGCAAACCGTCGTCGGTGATGATCACATCCAGCGGCTGTTGTTGCAGCAGGGCCTGCACCGCCTCGGCTCGCTTGGGCGCGATCGCCACAGGCGCACCGGTACGTTGATAAATCAGCACCGGCTCATCGCCCGCCTCGCGGGTCGACGTATTCTGACCGAGCACCAGCGGATAAACCGCCGACTTGCCGCCGTAGCCGCGTGACACCACGCCAACGCGATAGCCCCGCTGTTGCAGGTGTTCCACCAGCCAAATCACCATCGGCGTTTTGCCGTTGCCGCCGGCGGTGAGGTTACCCACCACCACTACCGGCACCGGCGAACGCCAACTTTTACGCAGGCCGCAGCGGTAACTGAGACGGATCAGCCAACTGAACAAGCCATAGAGCCACGAGAGCGGCAATAGCGCCAGATAAAGCAACGAACCGCCGGACCAGATGCGCTCAATCATTATTGACCAAACTGCATGCGGTGCAGCTGCGCATAGGCGCCTTGGCGCTCAAGCAACTCGGCGTGTTCACCGCGTTCGACGATGCGGCCGTCCTCCACCACCAGGATCTCGTCCGCCTTCTCAATGGTCGACAGACGGTGCGCGATCACCAGTGAAGTTCGGTCTTTCTGCAGTTCGTCCAGCGCGGCCTGAATGGCCCGCTCGGACTCGGTATCCAGCGCAGAGGTCGCCTCATCCAGGATCAGGATCGGGCAGTCACGCAGCAGCGCGCGCGCGATGGCAATGCGCTGGCGTTGGCCGCCGGACAGCATCACGCCGTTTTCACCGATCACCGTATCCAGACCGTTTTCCATCTTGTTGATGAAGTCCATCGCGTACGCCATTTCCGCCGCTTTCTCAATCTGCTCGCGGCTGTATTCGCTCTCGCGCGCATAGGCGATGTTGTTGGCGATGGTGTCGTTGAACAGGTGCACGTTTTGCGAAACTAGAGCCACCTGATTGCGCAGCGAGGCCAGGGTATATTCACGCAGATCGTGGCCATCCATCAGGATTTCGCCTTCCTGAATATCGTAGAAGCGCGTCAGCAGGTTGGCGATGGTGGATTTACCCGAACCGGAACGGCCCACCAACGCGACGGTTTTGCCCTCGGCGATTTTCAGGTTGATATCACGCAGCGCCGGCGTTTCTTTGGCCGGGTAGTAGAAGGTGACGTTGCGGAATTCGATATCGCCTTTCGCACGCTTCACTTCGCGGGTGCCGGTGTCTTTTTCCTGTTCCATATCCAAAATGGAGAACAGCGTCTGACAGGCCGCCATCCCTCGCTGGAACTGGGCATTGACGTTGGTCAGCGACTTCAGCGGACGCATCAGCGCGATCATCGACGAGAACACCACGGTAATGGTGCCGGCGGTCAGGGTTTCCATCACGCTTGGGAAGCTGGCGGCAAACAGCACGAACGCCAGGGCCAGCGAAGCAATCAGTTGAATGATCGGATCGGAAATGGAAGACGCGGAGACCAGTTTCATGCCCTGTTGGCGCATGCGGTTGCTCACCGAGTTAAAACGCTCGGTTTCTACCTGCTGGCCACCGAAAATCAGCACTTCTTTATGGCCTTTCAGCATCTGTTCGGCGCTGGTGGTCACCTGCCCCATGGTGTTCTGCATGTTCTTGCTGATGTTGCGGAAACGCTTGGACACCAGGCGAATGGCGATGGAGACGATCGGTGCCAGCACGATCAGGATCACCGACAGCTGCCAGCTGTAGTAGAACATCATGATGAACAGGCCAATGATCGAGGCTCCTTCACGCACCACGGTCACCAGCGCGCTGGAAGAGGAGGAAGCCACCTGCTCGGAATCATAGGTAATGCGCGACAGTAAAGTCCCGGTGGACTGCTGATCGAAGAAGGCCACCGGCATTCTCATCATGTGGCCAAACAGACGGCGGCGCATTTGCATCACCACCATGCCGGAAACCCAGGAAATGCAGTAGCTTGAAACAAAGCTGGTCACGCCACGCATCAGCATCAGCGCAATCACCGCCAGCGGCATCCACACCAGCACGCTGCTGTCGGTTTTTCCAAACCCATCGTCCAATAACGGTTTAAGCAGAGACAGCATCAGCGTGTCCCCCGCTGCGTTCATAATCAACGCAATGGCGGCCACAATCAGCCCGGTCTTAAAAGGAGTGATCATCGGCCAGAGTCGACGGAACGTCTGCCAGGTCGAGAGATCTTTATCATTCATCATGCAAATACCAGCATCGGAAGAAATAGCGGCCTATTTTACTCATTATCGCCCTCTACGCCAAACCGCTGATGGTACCAACGGGGCATTAATTGTTCGCGAAAGCCTTTAATTTGCCAATCGTTGTCGAAAAAAAGTACCGATAACTGACCGGAGCGCGTCGTATCGCGCCATTGAATGCCATTTGCCCGGTATCTGGCGACCACTTTCCGCGCCGGCAATCGCCATTTGTTGTAACGCGATGCGGACGCCAGCGCCGCTTCGGGATTGACCGCGCGCAGAAACGGCGGCGTAGAAGACGTCTTGCTGCCGTGATGCCCCACCTGCAACACCGTGGCAGCCAAACGATCGCGCCGCAACCGTAACAGCTGCTCCTCCGCCTTCTTTTCCGCATCGCCGGTGAGCAGCAAACTGTATTGCCCATCGTCGATGCGGATAACGCAGGAGTCGTCATTGACCGGCCTTTTGCGCGTTTTCGGTGGCCACAGCACCTCGAATTGCAGCGATTGCCAGCGCCAACGCTCACCGGCGACGCAGGGCAAGTGTCCTTCCCCGCGTATCGGGCTGCGCACCGTCGCCTGAGGAAACGCCCGCCGCATCACCGGCAGCCCGCCGATATGATCGAGGTGAATATGGCTGATAATGATCTGCTCCAGTTCAATATTCCGCCAGTTCAGCATCGGTAAGATATGCCGTTCGGCGGCGCTGCCCGCGGGCCAACGATCGCCGGTATCGTACAGTATCCCCTTGCCGTTTTGCTCGATAACCACCGCCAACCCGTGCCCGACATCAAGCATATCGACGCGCCAGCGATAGTCCGGCGCTTTGCCACGCCACAACACACAGCATACCGCCACCGCCGCCAGCCCCGGCGCATAGCGCCACCACCAATGAAAACGCCAGCAGATAACGATAAGCCATCCCGCTATGCTGGCCAGCAGCGAGGCGGCTCCCAAATCCACCCAACCGCGTTGCAGGTAATGCAGCGGCACAAACACCCCGCTCAACGTGAAATCTGCCAACCACCAAAGCCCGTAACTTAGCGAGGGGAGGACGCCGCCGATCACCGCCAGCAAAATCAACGGCACCGTCACCAATGAGACGATGGGCACCGCCCAAAGATTGGCGGGCAGCGAGGTCAGCGTCAGACCTAAGAACAGCGCGACCTGCATCGGCACCAGCAACAACGTCATGCCCAGCTGAATATGCAGCCAGCGCACCGGCGCCCAATACCAGGCCGACCGGAATCGCTCACCGAGCGGCGCCCATTCAAACCAAAAAATCAAACACCCCACCGCCAGCACCGACAGCCAGAAACTGTCTGACAAAACCGCCAACGGATCGCACAGCAAAATCAGCCCGATACACCACAACCACACTTGCCAGGAAGAACAATGAACGCCGCGCAAGCGCAGCAGCATCCACAGCGTCATCGCCAACGCGGTACGCACCGCCGGCGGCTGGGCGCCCACCAACCAAACATAGATCAGCGTCGCCACCCAGCCTGCGACCAATGGAAAGCGATAGCCAATCAAATGGGCGGGCAGAAAAAACTGCAGCGCGCGCAACGCGGCCCAGAACAAAATGGCGACCATCGCCACATGCAACCCTGAAATGGCCATCAGATGAGCGATGCCGGTTTTCAGCATCAGCGTGCGCAAAGCCTGCTCCAGCGCGGTTCGTTCCCCAAACGCCAGCGCCAGCAATACCGCCTTGTAACGCAATTCACCGATGTTGGTTTCCGCATGGCTGATGATACGCTGGCGCAGCCCGCAATCGCCATCCAGCAAACGAGCCTGCCTGACCCGGCCCGTCAACGGCTGACGCTGGGCGATCGCCCAACGTTGGCTGTCAAATCCGCCTTCATTGAGCTTGCCATGTACCGGCCGCAGGCGCAGTTTCAATTGCCAACGCTGCCCGGCGCATAGCCGCTGCTGTTCGGGAGCCCACGTCGTGGTAAACGCCAGCGCAGGCGCCAACCAATGACCGTCGACCCGCTCGATGCGCATCAGCGTCTGTTTACTGGCGGCGGGCTCCAGCGCGACGCTGCTCACCTGCACCACCGCCGTCACGTCCGGCATGCGAGTTAAGCGATCCATTTGCCCGATCAGGCTGCCGGCGTTGAAAACCGCCCATATGAATCCCAATCCCAGGCAGGCCAAATAGCGGCAGAATGGCCTGCGCGTGCGCAGCAGTAAACAGACAACAAGCACGAGCGGCCACAGCTGCCATTGCTCAGGCAACTGCGGTAAAACCAACAGCGGCAGGATGCCGCAGATAACGGCGAATATCGCCAGATCCAGCGAAATTTTGATCGCTCTTCTCCCATCGGCTCAGCCATGAGCAAAAGCGCATCACGGCAAGCAAGCAGGATCATTCAGGCGACATGTCACCGCCAGCGGGTTTTAACGAAGATGCGGTGAACATGGCAGGATAAGAGAGATCTATGCAGGAGCCACATCGTAAATGCGGCGTAGTACGCAACTCGCGAGCATATCGCGGAGAAGTGCAGGCGAAAAAAAAACGGCGCCTTACAGGCACCGTTTTATATTCTTTTCAAGCAACAACGCTATGATCAGTCAGCGACTAGCCATAGATATTGGCGCGGTCACGCAACTCTTTGCCTGGTTTGAAGTGAGGAACGTATTTGCCGTCCAGCTCTACTTTGTCACCGGTTTTCGGGTTGCGGCCTACACGCGGGGCACGGTAGTGAAGAGAAAAACTGCCGAATCCGCGGATCTCAATGCGTTCGCCCTCGGCCAGCGTTGCGGCCATGTGCTCAAGCATCTCTTTCACTGCATCCTCAACGGCCTTCGCCGGAATATGAGATTGCTGGCCAGCAAGTCTTTCAATAAGTTCAGACTTGGTCATAGTACCTCCAAGCTTTGCAGCTAAACTACCGTATCGGGGCGGTCAGCGACCGCCCCCCGTCATTACTCGCCTTTAGCCGCTTTGAAAGCTTCAGCCATTGCGTTAGAGAAGTTGCCTTCTTCCTGTTTGTTGTTAACAGTTGCGATGGCGTCTTTCTCGTCAGCTTCGTCCTTAGCACGTACGGACAGGCTTACAACGCGGTTCTTACGGTCAACGCCGGTGAATTTAGCTTCAACTTCGTCACCTACGTTCAGAACCAGAGTTGCATCTTCAATGCGGTCGCGAGAGGCTTCAGATGCACGCAGGTAACCTTCTACGCCGCCTGCCAATTCAACTGTAGCACCTTTGGCGTCAACTGCAGTGACTTTACCAGTAACAATAGCACCTTTCTTGTTCATAGACAGGTAGTTATTGAACGGGTCTTCAGCCAGTTGCTTCACGCCCAGGGAGATACGCTCGCGCTCTGCGTCAACTTGCAGAACAACCGCAGCGATTTCGTCGCCTTTCTTGTATTCACGTACTGCTTCTTCGCCTGCAACGTTCCAGGAGATGTCAGACAGGTGAACCAGGCCGTCGATGCCGCCGTCCAGGCCGATGAAGATACCGAAGTCAGTGATAGACTTGATTTTACCTTCAACGCGGTCGCCCTTGTTGTGGGTTTCTGCGAACTGCTGCCATGGGTTGGATTTGCACTGCTTCAGGCCCAGGGAGATACGACGACGTTCTTCATCGATGTCCAGAACCATCACTTCCACTACGTCGCCCACGTTAACAACTTTGGACGGATGGATGTTTTTGTTGGTCCAATCCATTTCAGAAACGTGTACCAGACCTTCAACGCCTTCTTCGATTTCTACGAAGCAGCCGTAATCAGTCAGGTTGGTTACACGGCCAGTCAGCTTGGTGCCTTCTGGGTAACGTTTCGCGATAGCAACCCATGGATCTTCGCCCAGCTGTTTCAGGCCCAGGGATACACGAGTACGCTCGCGGTCGAACTTCAGCACTTTAACAGTGATTTCATCGCCAACATTGACGATTTCGCTTGGGTGCTTAACGCGTTTCCAAGCCATGTCAGTGATGTGCAGCAGGCCGTCTACGCCGCCCAGATCAACGAATGCACCGTAGTCAGTGAGGTTCTTAACGATACCTTTAACTTCCATGCCTTCCTGCAGGTTTTCCAGCAGTTGATCGCGCTCAGCGCTGTTCTCGGATTCGATAACCGCACGGCGAGAAACGACAACGTTGTTGCGCTTCTGATCCAGCTTGATGACTTTGAACTCAAGCTCTTTGCCTTCCAGGTGCAGAGTGTCACGTACCGGACGCACGTCAACCAGGGAACCTGGCAGGAACGCGCGGATGCCGTTCAGCTCGACGGTGAAGCCACCCTTCACTTTGCCGTTGATAACACCGGTTACAGTCTCAGCTTCTTCGTAGGCTTTTTCCAGCGTGATCCAAGCTTCGTGACGCTTAGCTTTCTCACGGGACAGCAGGGTTTCACCGAAGCCGTCTTCAACAGCATCCAGAGCAACGTCAACTTCGTCACCAACCTGGATTTCCAGCTCGCCCTGGGCGTTTTTGAATTGCTCAGCCGGGATGGCAGACTCAGATTTCAGACCGGCGTCAACCAGTACGATATCTTTGTCGATAGCAACAACGACGCCACGAACGATGGAACCCGGGCGGGTTTCGATTTCTTTTAAGGATTCTTCAAAGAGTTGAGCGAAAGATTCAGTCATGTTGTTAATCTTCAGGGTTCTTTAGTTTAACGTCCATTTAGCGTCCCGCCGAATGGGGTTGTTTCACATACCCCGCCATTGGCTCCATGCCGACAGGGTTTAAGGTTACAGGGGTAAAATTTTACCCGATATATTGCGATACCGCTATGACAAATATGACAAAAAGCCAATAGCGCCGCCGCGCTTATTGCTGCGGCAACGCCAACACTTTCTGTGCATACGTCAACGCCTGCTGGATCACTTCCTCTATCGACATGCTGGTAGAATCCAGCACGAGGGCGTCAGAAGCGGGCACCAGAGGCGCGATAGGCCGATTACGGTCACGGTCGTCCCGTTCCTTTATCTCGGCTAAAAGACGTTCAAAGTTAACATTAAAGCCCTTCTCCTGCAACTGCAGCATGCGGCGGTGCGCGCGCTCCTCCGAGCTGGCGTCGAGGAAAATCTTGACCGGCGCGTCCGGGAACACCACCGTGCCCATGTCGCGGCCATCGGCAATCAGGCCGGGCGCCTCGCGAAACGCGCGCTGGCGGCGCAGCAACGCCTCGCGCACGCGCGGAAACGCCGCCGCTTGCGACGCGGTGTTGCCGACGGTTTCGGTGCGGATCTCATTGCTGACGTCCTCACCTTCCAAAATCACCTGCAGCTTGCCGTCCTGGGCAACGAAGCGAACATCGAGATGTGCGGCCAGCGGAACCAGCGCTTCCTCAGAAGTGATATCCACCTGATGATGCAACGCCGCCAGCGCCAGCACGCGGTAGATCGCGCCGGAATCCAGCAAACGCCAACCAAGGGACTCAGCCAACGCTTTACACAGCGTGCCTTTGCCTGCGCCACTTGGTCCATCAACGGTTATCACCGGGGCTGTAGCCGTCATTTCTCTCTCCTTCAGGTAGAAAACCTCACAGAGACACGGCGCGCTTCGACTCGAAGCCCGTGCGCTCTGCCACCTGCCCAATCAGGGGCAAATACGGTGGCGTATTATACGCTGCCCTACGGCAATCTGTTACCCTGGAACTGTCCGGTTGTTGAAAATAAGCGCACAACCGCGAAAAAGTATAGAAGAAACGCCGGTCGCCGAAGGTTAAAAACGATAAAGGCCCACAAAGGGGCCTTAAAAGAAACGATTTGACGGGTTACTACGCCGGCTGGCTGATGCGCGCCAACTGCTCGAAATAATCCGGGAAGGTTTTCGCGGTGCATTTCGGATCGAGAATGGTGACCGGCGTATCCGACAGCGCCACCAGCGAGAAGCACATCGCCATGCGGTGATCGTTGTAGGTGCCGATCTCGGCGAACTGCAGTTTGGCCGGCGGCACGACGTGAATGTAGTCTTCGCCTTCGTCCACTTCCGCCCCCACTTTACGCAACTCGGTAGCCATCGCCGCCAGACGGTCGGTCTCCTTCACCCGCCAGTTGTAGATATTGCGGATGGTGGTCGGCCCCTCGGCGAACAACGCCGCGGTGGCGATGGTCATCGCCGCGTCCGGAATGTGGTTCATGTCCATGTCGATGCCGCGCAGTTCACCGCGGCTGCACTCGATGAAATCGTCGCCCCAGGTGATGCGCGCGCCCATTTTCTCCAGCACGTCGGCGAACTTGGTGTCGCCCTGCACGCTTTTGCGGCCGATGCCGGTCACGCGCACGGTGCCGCCCTTGATCGCCGCCGCCGCCAGGAAGTAAGAGGCGGAAGAAGCGTCGCCCTCAACCAGGTAGTCGCCCGGCGCGATATACGTCTGGCGCCCCTGGATATGGAATACCCGGTAGTTGTCGTGGCTCACCGATACGCCGAAGGTGCGCATCAGATGCAGCGTGATGTCGATGTAGGGCTTGGAAACCAGCTCGCCCTTGATGTGGATCTGCGTATCCTGCGGCGCCAGGGGCGCGGTCATCAGCAACGCGGTCAGGAACTGGCTGGAGACGCTGCCGTCAACGGTGACGTCGCCGCCCTGGAAACCGCCGCGCAGGCGAATCGGCGGGTAATCGGTCTGCTCGAGGTAATCAATCTGCGCCCCGCCCTGGCGCAACGCGTCCACCAGATGGCCGATCGGGCGTTCTTTCATGCGGGGTTCCCCGGTCAGCACCACATCACCTTCACCAAGGCACAGCGCCGCCGCCAGTGGGCGCATCGCGGTGCCGGCATTGCCGAGGAACAGTTCCAGCGGTTGGTTGGCCACCAACGGCCCGGCCACGCCGGTCACTTCACACACGGTGCGGTCGGCGGAAAGCCGGTAGTTCACGCCCAACGCCTGCAGCGCATTCAGCATATGACGCACATCGTCGCTGTCCAGCAGGTTGGTCAGCCGGGTCGTTCCCTCCGCCAGCGCCGCCAGCAGCAGAGCGCGGTTAGAAACGCTCTTCGAGCCGGGTAAGTTGACGGTGCCATTGACCAGGGCGACCGGTTGTAACGTCAGGGAATCCACCATGTGAACAAAACTCTCCAATTCTGATAAACGAAACGGCTCCGGAATAATGCCGGAGCCGCTTTAATGCAAAAGGACAACAGCCTGAGCAGCCCGCGCCTGGCGGGCTGACGGAATCAACCGTGACGACGTTCGAAGTCGGTCATGAAGTCGGTCAGCGCCTGCACGCCGGCCAGCGGCATGGCATTGTAAATAGAAGCACGCATGCCGCCAACTACCCGGTGGCCTTTCAGCGCCTGCAGGCCGATGGCCTCGGCTTCGCTGAGGAACACCTTGTCCAGCGCCGCATCGGCCAGCTGGAACGGCACGTTCATCCAGGAACGGTTGGCGATCGCCACCTGGCTGCGGTAGAAGTCGGATTTATCGATGGTCGCGTACAGCAGCTCGGCCTTGGCCTGATTGCGTTTTTGCATCTCCACCAGGCCGCCCTGCTCTTTCAGCCATTTGAACACCAGCCCGGACAAGTACCAGGCGAAGGTTGGCGGGGTGTTGAACATCGAGTCGTTCTCGGCCAGCACGGTGTAATCGAGGATAGACGGCACTTCTTTGCGCGCCTTGCCCAGCAGATCGTCGCGCACGATCACCAGCGTCAGGCCGGCCGGGCCGATATTTTTCTGCGCGCCGGCGTAAATCACGCCGAAGCGGCTGACGTCGAGCGGGCGGGACAGAATGGTCGAGGAGTAATCGCCGATCACAACTTTGTCGCCGAAGTCCGGCGTTTCATCGATGGCCACGCCGTCGATGGTTTCATTCGGGCAATAATGCACGTAAGCCGCGTCGTTGCTCAGCTGCCACTCTTTCATCGGCTTGATGCCGCTCAGGCCGTCGATGCGGGTTTTCACGTCGATGACGTTCGGGGTGCAATACTTTTCCGCTTCCTTGATGGCGCTGTGCGCCCAATAACCGCCGTCGATGTAGTCGGCGGTGGCCTTGTCGCCCAGCAGGTTCAGCGGCAGCGCGGCGAATTGTGCGCGGGCGCCGCCGTGGCAAAACAGCACTTTATAGTTGGAGGGGACTTTCAGCAGATCGCGCAGATCCTGTTCCGCCTGCTCGGCAACGGCGATGAATTCTTTGCTGCGGTGGCTGATCTCCATCACTGACGTGCCCAGGCCGTGCCAATTGCACAGTTCCTGTTCCGCACGACGCAACACTTCCACCGGCAGCATCGCCGGGCCAGAGCTAAAATTATAAACCTGAGTCATTTCCCCTCACCACATTCACTGTTCGCCGCAGAAAAGCGACCTGTCGAAAAGATGCCCGAAGCTAACGCTCGCGTTAACCAACCCATCGGTTTTATCACTCACGCCCCATGGCTGCAACGCTTATTCGCCCGTCGGCGGCAAACGGTCGCGCCGGGTGATGACAGGCTCTGCGGCCGTCGCGATTGTTTGGACGATAAAACCCTGCGACATGGGGAAATTCAGCGGGTTAACGCGGTGTTTTATGCTGTATTCAGCCGAGATGGCTGCGGGAGCCCGGACGGCCCCCGCAGGAGAGAAAACGATCAGTACTGATTGAACATCTGCTGGATCTGCTTCGCGTCTTTGGTTTGCGTCAGCGCCAGCTGCAGCAGAATGCGCGCTTTTTGCGGATTCAGCGTGCCGGCGGCCACGAAGCCGTATTTGGCGTCGTCCACTTCCGCATCCTCGGTGGTCGCGCCGGTCGGCACGCGCGAAGAACGCACCACCGCCACGCCGTTGTGCGCCGCCGTCGCCAAGGTGTCGAACACGGTTTTATACAGGTTACCGTTGCCGACCCCGGCGCTGACGATGCCCTGATATCCTTCGGCGATCAGCGCCTTGGCCGGCGCATCGGAGGCGTTGGCGTAGTTGTAGACGATGCCGACCTTCGGCAGCTCGTTCAGCTTGCTGACGTCGAACGGCGTCTCCCGGGTATGCTTGCGCTGCGGCGAACGCTGGTAATCGATCTTGCCGTTGTGGATGTACCCCAGCGGGCCGAAGTTCGGCGACTGGAAGGTCTGCACGGCGGTGGTATTGGTCTTGGTGACGTCGCGCGCGTCCAGCACGGTGTCGTTCATCGCCACCAGCACCCCGCGGTTGGCCGATTGCGGATCCGCCGCCGTCACCACCGCGTTATACAGGTTGAACGGGCCGTCGGCGCTCATCGCCGTCGCTGGCCGCATCGCCCCGACCAGCACCACCGGCTTGTCGCACTTCACCGTCAGATCGAGGAAATAGGCCGTCTCTTCCAGCGTATCGGTACCGTGGGTGATGACGAAGCCGTCGGTTTTGCCGCAGTCGGCGTCAATTTTCTTCACCAGCGTCAGCCAGACCTGATCGTTCATGTCCTGCGAGCCGATGTTCACCACCTGCTCCCCCCGCACGTTGGCGATGTTTTTCAACGCCGGCACCGCATCGACCAGCGCCTCGACGCCCAGCTTGCCCGCGGTATAGTTGGACTTCGTCGCCGAATCGCCGCCGCCGGCGATGGTGCCGCCGGTCGCCAGCAGGGTGATGTTGGGCAGCGCCAGCGCCGAAGCGCTGACGCCGGTCAACAAGAGGGTTAACACGCTGAGTTTCACTGATTTCATTAGATTTCTCCGTGACAGATAACTCGCTGAATTATGGCCTTTATCCTTAAAAAAACTGTGACTTTGCCACCGCTTTAGGAATACGTGGAGCTCCAGCGTAAAACCCCGTATCATTGCGCGTTTTTAGTACGCGCAAAAAGTGAAGACAATGACGCAAACTTTTATCCCCGGTAAAGACGCCGCCCTGGAAGACTCCATCGCCCGTTTCCAGCAGAAACTGAG
>NZ_JVEL01000059.1:0-1337 GCF_001076875.1 Serratia sp. 506_PEND | reverse complement strand
TGCCTCTCTTCCTCGTATGACCAAACCACAGGTAGTAGATACTGCTGGGGTTATCGTAGCCCCATCGGAACAGATTTCTGTTCCCCAAAGCGATGAGGGACAGACTATTTGGTTTGAAACCAGGAAAATGACGGGGGGCTCACGTAACATCCTTGATCTTTCTATGAGGTCCCTGGTTGAGCGCGGAGACCCCAACGGCACTCCTTTTGACCTTGGTAATACACATTTCATGCGCGGTGGAGTCGAGTTTTTCGGTCTTGATCCCTCAGCTACCGACTTGAGCAAAAATATCACTCTCAACTTCGACGGGGTGGACTATTTTGAGAACACGATACTTTTTCCTGAAGGGAATAGCGCAAACGGCACGTGGCGTCTTCAGATCAAGGGAATCAGCGCTTCCGACACGAAGATTACTGACGTTTTCAGAGCCAAAGGTGAGGCTGAATACTTGGTCAGGAAAATAATCACCTTTACTAAAATTCAGGATAATTATTTCTTCATGTCTGTCTTTGCAGAATCTGAGCTTGAGAACTTCAAGGCGGCGTCTCGCATTTTGGCGCGAAACGGGGCAACAACAAGTGCCCGTCAGCTTGGACTGCTCTAAAATCGGCTGAGCCACTCTTCGTGTTTCCCTTTCCGGTTCCCGCTAATGCCGCCCTTGGCGCCACCGAACGTGAGCAGCAAGGCATTATCATTCAGCGGAACCCCTTCGGAAATGAACAGCGGAGCCTGATTAACTTCGCAGAAACGGGTTATGAACGAGGGGATATCGAAGCCGAATGCATATCCAGTTGTGCTCTGGTATGGAGGGTCGACATACACCACAGTATTGTCGGGTAAAGGGGCATCCAGGAGTGTCATGATATCCATGTGGAGACATGTTACTCCTTTCATGCCATTTACGAGGGCTTCAATTCGGCGATGCAGCTCAACGGGAGAAGGTTGCATCGGATTCGCAGGGCTGCGGCGTATACTCGTCGCGGTTGGTTCCCAGTAATCACGGAAGCATGCATTTGCCCAGCGTTCATTTTTGCGCCAAATTTGCTTTCCGCCAAAGGAGCTAGCCTGAAGTATGGGATAAAGTTCGACTTCATTATCACCTACCGGAAGTGCCGATAACGCCGACATATGGTCCTTGAAAAGCCGCTTATCATCCGGTAACCCGGACAAAATTCGATCAAAAACGGCCATGTTGAACGTACCAGAGCCAATGGCGGACCAGAAGGCACCCCAGGGGCTGATATCGAGCATCCGAATACGTGATGGATCGACGCCCCGGTTCACCAGTTCGATGGACACAGCGCCAGATCCGCAGCATAGGTCGTAGAATCGTGCAT
>NZ_JVEL01000005.1:0-224 GCF_001076875.1 Serratia sp. 506_PEND | reverse complement strand
CGGCCAGATCCGTTTACCTTCACGCTGATGGCGCAGGAAGTACGCGTTAATGCGGGCTTTCAGGGCGTCGATAAAGCGGGAGATAACAGCGGCATCGGTGGCTGCAGGCGTATCCGGCAGCCTGAGGTCAACGCGCAGCGCCAATACGCGGGTGTAAGCGCTAAGTGCGCAATTGAAGGTATCGGCGATGCGTTGCTGCCAGTAAGGATGGTAGGTGTAACTCA
>NZ_JVEL01000058.1:0-29727 GCF_001076875.1 Serratia sp. 506_PEND | reverse complement strand
CGCTATATATGGTGTTTTGTGGGATTGGTTACGTAGACCGCGTCGGGGCTGGAAAAGGCGAGGGAAAAATTTTTTCGGGTGAGAAATTCTCCTCTCTCAGTGAAGAGGGGGAGTCGAGCGCATTCTGACGCATGCTGACGACCAGACGATTGAAGGCGTTCGAAAGTCAGAGCGGCGATGTCGGTATCGCTGAAGTACGCTTTCAGCGCCTCGAAAGCGCTGTCTGGCGCGCCGGTGGCGGCGATCAGCGTCACCGACTCGGCCCATTCCAGCGCGGAGCCTGGATCCTCGAGGATGACTACGACAGCGAGTTTCGCTATCACGGGCGGCCATTGCCGCCGTTGTTGCAGGCAAGCGTGGCGGATTTTATCCGGCAAGGGCATTTCTATCGCCACCTGAAACGCATGCGGCCGCTGTATCGCCAGCGGTGCGAGTGGTTGACGCAGGCGCTCTCTGATTAGCGCATCGACCATCCGGCGGGGCAGGGGTTACTGTCGGGGGGCGCCAATTTCAGCCGGCGAGAGGAGGCGGAGCGGGCGGTACAGGGGCTGGCGCAGCTGTTTCGCTAAAATTAAACGGCCCGCGATTTCCGCGGGCCAGACGCACATCTGTTTTATCTTTATGACTGCAGGGGTGTTAACGCCGGGCCAGCAGCACGCCGAGCACGATGCCGACGGCGGCACCGATCCCTACGCCCTGCCAAGGTTTGTCACGCACATAGCTGTCGGCTTGATCGACCGCGTCGCGCGCATGCTGTGTCAGACTGGTGGAGCCATTGAACCGCGCCCGGGCGTCGCGCAGCACGCCTTTCGCCTTGCTGTGCAGCTCTTTCAGTTCCTCTTTGGTCTTGTCACCGGACTCGCGCAACACTTCATCCAGCGTATCGGCCAACAGAGTGACGTCCTGATCGATATCGCGTTCTGTTCTTTCCGCTTTCTTAAACATTCAGCTCTCCATTTCGACACATGTCTTTCAAGTGTAGACCATGCCGAGATTTGCGTGGCCGATCACGGAAAAAAACCGCCGTCACGCAGGTGTTTGCCGGCGCCTGGGCTTTGTACATTTGGTTACTCGGCGAAACCAATCACTCACGGAAGCGGCGGTTTGATTCCACTAGTATCTGTTTCAACGGCTCCACCGGAGCTTACCGAAACAACACTCTGAGGATTTAAAGATGAAAAAAGTATTAGCGCTGATCGTTGCTGCCACTATGGGTCTGTCTTCTGTTGCTTTCGCTGCTGATACCGCAGCTACTGCTCCGGCTACCACCACCGCGCCAGCTGCGACCACCACTACCGCTGCGCCAGCGGCTGCTGCTGAAAAAGCGCCAGCTAAAGCAACGCACCACAAGAAAGCCAAGCACCACAAAAAAGCGCCAGCCCAGAAAGCTCAGGCCGCTAAAAAGCACCACAAAAAAGCGCCAGCTCAGAAAGCCCAGGCTGCTAAAAAACACCACAAAAAAGCGCCAGTGCAGAAAGCTCAGGCCGCTAAAAAACACCACAAAAAATCCGGTAAAAAAGCTTAATCAAGTGATGTTTGCGGAACCGGAAGGTTCCGCACGCTCCAGCCCGTACTCCAGACACCCGGTTCTTCCGGGTGTCTTCTTTTGAGGCGACGCACGATGATCAATCGCTATCTGTTTGAAGTCATTTTCAGCGCGGTAACCCTGTGCGGGGTGATCGTCGGTTGGGAACTGTTTTTGGCCGGCAGCTTCCTGTGATCATTGCGCCGCGGCGGTTTCGTGCAAATGCCGCCAGCCGAGCGCGTTGGGCTGACGTTCAAATACCACCGTGGAGTAGCGCAGCGTAGCGCTTTGTCCCGGCAGACTCTGTTTTTCCCGGTAGCTGACTACCGCGCCCGTCGGCCATTCGGCCACCAGCTTCATCTCTTCTATCTCGATTTCCAAACCCGGTTTGGCGGCGCGATGCGCGTGGAAAAAAGCGCACAGCGCGGTGAAATCCAGCGGAGCGCCGTTCAGCGCGATCATGCTGAAATCCGGCGTAAAGCGCGCCAGCAGCGCCTGCTCTTCTCCGGTCCCTTGGCCCAGCCAGCGTTCAATGGCGATGTGGGCGTCGATCACTTCGGTAAAATACGGGTTCATAAAGCATCCTGTTGAGCGTTGAGTTGGCGCACGATGGCGCGGTTGGCGAGGCGCAGGCACAGCAGCAGCGGGATGAGTACGCTGGCGCCCGCCAGAATGAAGCAGGTGCGGTAAGCCGCCGCGGGCGGCAACACGGCCAGCAGCAGATTCAGCAGCAGGCTGAGCAGCGCCACGCCGAGGCAAAAACTGAGCTGGCGGTTGATATTCCACAGTGCGCTGGCGTCCGCCAATTGGCCGTCGGGGATCTGCAGAAACGCGCTGCTCTGCGCGGTGCTGCTGCACAAGCTGCCGCCGAACCCCATCAGGGCGAAGGCGGCGATCTGCAACGCGTGTTGCCCGGCCTGATCGATCTGCGCCAGCGTCAGCATGCCGGCGCCTTGCAACAGGCAGCCGACGATCAGCAGCGGCCGCGGGCCGAGGCGGTTAAAGGTTTTGCCGGTCAGCGTGATGGCCAGGAACGACGCCAGCGCCCAGGGCAGCATCAGGCCGCCGACCTGTGCGGCGGGCATGCCCAGCTGGTTTTGCAGATACAGCATCGCCACCAGGCTGACGCCGATGAACAGGCCGGGAATACACAAATAAACCGCCATGGCGTTGCGCAGCAGCGGATCGGCGACCAGCCGCAGGTTCAGCAGCGGCTGCGGGGTACGCAGGCTATGGCGCAGATAAGAGGCCAGCACCAGCAGGCCGGCAGCCAGCAGCGCCGCACCGGAAACCTGATGGCCGGCTTCGCTCAGCCGGGTCAGGCCGAGCAGCAGCAGCGTCAGCGCTGCGCAGGCGCTCAGTAATCCTGTCGCGTCGAGCGGTTTGCGCGCCGCCGTCGGCGCTTCCGCTCGCAGCCACAGCGCCGCCAGCGCCAGGGCCAGGGCCGCCAGCGGCAGGTTGGCGAAAAACACCCAGCGCCAGTCCAACCGATCGACGAGCCAGCCGCCCAGCGCCGGTGACAGCGCCGGCGCCAGCAGCCCCACCAACATGATGGCCGCCGACAGCCCGGCGCGTTCATGGCTGCGGTACAGCTGATAGGTCAGCGTCTGGCCGATGGGGATCAGCAAGCCGCCGCCCATGCCCTGCAGGGTGCGCCAGCCGATCAGCGCGCCGATGCTGTCGGCGTTGCCTGCGCCGAGGGTGGCCAGCATGAACAGCGCCAGCGACAGCAGAAACACCCGCCGTCCGCCGATGCGCTGCGCCAGCCAGGCGCTGAGCGGGATCACCAGCGTCAGGCCGAGAATATAGCCGTTGCTGACCCACGCCAGTTGGCTGACCGATGCTCGCATCGCCTGGCCGATGGCGGGGTAGGCGACATTGGCGATAAACATATTGATCAGATCGACGAAAAAGCCGAGCAGATAGACGATTGCTACTTTGCTGCGATAAGACATGGCGCCTCCGGTTGAAGGCGAGCAGTGTATCGGGGGGAAAAGTGCGGATAAATCGGCGGCGGGCGATTACACTGTCAAAATGATTTTGACAATAAGGGCGACGAAATGCTGAATTTGCAGCGTCTGGCGATCTTCGCGGCGGTGGTGGAAGCGGGCAGCTTTACCGCGGCGGCGGCGGCGCTGGGGCAAACCAAGGCGGTGGTGAGCTTTAACGTCAAGCAACTGGAGAATGAGCTGGGGGTGTCACTGCTGGCGCGCAGCACCCGGCGGCTGTCGCTGACCGATGCCGGCGAACGCTTCTACCAGCGCAGCCTGCAGCTGCTGCAGGAGGCGGAAAACGTGCTGGACGACGTGCGTCGCGATCATCACGGGCTGAGCGGTGTGCTGCGTATCACCAGCACGCCGGAGTACGGCGCCCAGGTGGTGGCGCCGGCGCTGGCGGCGTTTTCGCGCCAGCATCCGCGGCTGCGTATCCAGCATGTCTCTTCTTCCTATCATGCCGATCTGATTTCGGAGCGCTTCGACGTGGCGATCCGTTTGGGCCAGCTGGCGGATTCCAGCCACCGCGCGGCGCTGATCGACAGCTTCGCCATTTTTCCGGTGGCGTCGCCGGATTATCTGGCCGAGCGGCCGATTCATTCGCTGACGGATCTGGCGCAGGCGCAGTGGATCGCCCACAGCCGGCTCAGTTCGCCACTCAGTTGGCAGGTGGTCACGCCGCAGCGCGAAGCGGTGCTGTTCAAGGTCGCGGACGCCGCCACGCTTACCGGCGACAGCGCCGCGGCATTGCTGGCGTTCGCCCTGCATAGCGCCGGGGTGGCGCTGCTGCCGGCGTGGCTGGCGCAGCCCGACATCGATGCCGGCAGGTTGCAGCGGTTGCTGCCGGATCACCGTTTCCCCGAGCAGAGCATCTATGCGCTCTACCCGAATACCCGTCACGTGCCGGAGAAAGTGCGGGCGTTTATCGATTTTCTGCGCGCGCGGGTGGCGGCAAAATCGTTAGCGAAATAATAATTCGTTATAACTCTCTCATTTATCATCAAATCTCATCGGGGTATGCTGGAACGCTTCGTCTACCCCGTCCGATGCGAGCCACCTTCGATGACCGCAGAAAATAACCTCCAACTAAACCGACGTATTTTGTCCGTGGTGATGTTCACCTTCGTCTGCTACCTGACCATCGGCCTGCCGCTGGCGGTGTTGCCGGGATTTGTGCATGACCACCTGGGCTACAACTCGGTGTTGGCGGGCCTTATCATCAGCGCGCAATACTTCGCCACGCTGTTCAGCCGCCCGCACGCCGGGCGTTACGCCGATCAGCTGGGGCCGAAGAAGGTGGTGCTGTTTGGCCTGGCGTGCTGCGGCGCCAGCGGCCTGTTTTACGCGCTGGCGTTCGGCGTTGACGGTTACCCGTGGCTCAGCCTGCTGTTGCTGTGCGTGGGGCGGGTGTTTCTCGGCGTCGGCGAAAGCTTCGCCAGCACTGGTTCCACGCTGTGGGGCATCGGCCGGGTTGGGGCGATGCACACTGCGCGGGTGATCTCCTGGAACGGCGTCGCCACCTACGGCGCGATGGCGGCCGGCGCGCCGCTTGGCGTGTATCTGAACCAGCAGTGGGGATTGGCCGGGGTGGCGGCGCTGATTGTGCTGGCGGTCGCGGTGGCGCTGCTGTTGGCGAGCGGCAAGCCGGACGTCTCGATCGCGGCTGGGCAGCGCATCGCCTTCCGCGCGGTGCTCGGCCGCATCTGGGCCTATGGTCTCGGGCTGGCGATGGGCACCGTCGGCTTCGGCGTGATCGCCACGTTCATTACCCTTTACTACGCCGACAAAGGCTGGAGCGGCGCGGCGTTTTCGCTGACGCTGTTCAGCTGCGCCTTCGTCGGCATCCGCCTGATCTTCAGCAACGTCATTAACCGCCACGGCGGGTTGAAGGTGACGCTGGCGTCGTTTCTGGTCGAGATCGTCGGGCTGCTGTTGATCTGGCTGGCCGGCGAGCCCTGGATGGTGCAAACCGGCGCGTTGCTGGCCGGCGCCGGTTTTTCGCTGGTGTTCCCGGCGCTGGGCGTTGAGGCGGTGAAACAGGTGCCGCCGCAGAATCAGGGCACGGCGCTCGGCACCTATTCGGCGTTCCTCGACCTGGCGTTGGGCATCACCGGCCCGCTGGCCGGGCTGCTTATTGGGCAAGCGGGCGTGCCGTCGATTTATCTGGCGGCGGCGCTGCTGGTGGCGTTCGGGGTGCTGCTCACCCTGCGCCTGCTGCAGCGCCGCCGGGCCTGATTCAGGAATAGTCCGAAACCCGGATTCCTCCCCAGAAAATCATTGTTTCGGTGAATGATTACGGTAAGGTCGCTCAGCGGTCCAGAATGAGAGGAGGAATCGATGTATTTACGGCCGGATGAAGTGGCTAAAGTGTTGGAGAATACCGGCTTTGAGCGTGATTATGTCACCGATCAGGCCTATGGCTACCGCAAGGGTACGCATTATGTGTATGTGAATCGCGAAGCGCGGATGGGCAGAACCGCGTTGGTGATCCACCCGGCGCTGAAAGAGAGAAGCGTGCATTTCGCCACGCCGACCTCCCCGGTGCGCACCAGCGAGCAGTATCTGGAGTTTCCCCTGGATTTAAGCAGCGACGCCCCGAACCAGCGCTACGGCATCGCACACGGCTTCAGCTCGCGCGAAGCGCTGTCGCGCTACCTCTACAGCATGTTCCTGTAATCGGTCCCCCGCCCGGGGGACGCGATCAGCCGTGCGCCAACGCTTCGCGGTTGAAACGCTCGTTGTAGGCGCGGCGGAACTGCGCCAGTTCAAACGCATCGATATCCAGCTCGGCGAAGTAAAACAGCGCCGCTTCGGTGTGCTCGGCGTGCAGCTCCGGCGACAGCCCGGCGCGCAGCAGCACGTCGCGCCACAGGGCAATCTGTTCGTCGTCCGCCTGTTTGATGAACGTCAGGTAGATGAACAGCAGATAAGCCGCCTGGTGCATCTCTTCGGTGTAGCCGTTGTTCAGCATGCGGATAAAGGTCTGGCTTTGGCGGCCGCCCATTTCCTGGATCATCGATTCGATCAGCATCGGCTTGACCCTCAGCAGATGGGCCAGCGAATCGATGGCTTTGCGGGTGTCGGACGTCAGGACGCGGTAACCGATAATGAATACGACGATCAGGGCGGCGAGGATGATCCAGGTCATTTAGGCTTTATTACACTCTCAATACGCCAGAAGAGGGGCGGGAGGCGCTGTGCGACAGCGCCCGCTATCAATGCTGTTCGCCGCTGAAATTACCGACCGCGCTCTGTTGGCGCAGGTGGTGATTGAAGGTGGCCGCGTCTTTGGCCAGCGCGTCCAGATGGGCGCCGAGCATTTTGATCTGCTTGACCAGCGCATGCTGTTCCGGCACCGAACTGGCGGTGCTCAGTTTGCGCGCCAGTTGTTCATTCTGCGCCCGCAGCGCGGCTTCGCGCTGTTTGGCTTCTTCCAGCAGTTGCTGCAGCGCCTGGTAGCTCTGCTGCCATTCGCGGTGTTGCCGTTCGAAGCTGCTCTGCAACTCATTCATCGCATTTTGAAACTGGATTTCCAGCTCGCGCATTGTCATGGGCTCGATCCTTTGCGGCACTCAATGATGGCTTAGCAGTATAGCGAAAACTGTTCGCAAGCTCACCCGTTGACGACAAATGAGGCACATGCCGCTGACAATTCCCGGCTTGCAACCGTGGCAAGGCGTCTTACAATCGACCCCATTCCCAGCCGTAAAGGCTGCCGTTCAAGAGAGGTGGAACATGAGCGAGCAGGAAAAAGACTTTTTTGAACAGGCGATGGCGGATGTGGTGCCGCTGGAGAGCGGACGGCAGACGCTGTACCTCAAGCCGCAGGCGGCGGTGGACAAAAGCGCGCGGCGCGAAGCGCAGCGGCTGATGCAGGAAAACTTCCTCAGCACCGATTTTCTCGAGGTGATCCCCTGCGAACAGCCGCTGGAGTTCAAAGGGGAAGGCATTCAGCAGGGCGTGCTGGACAAACTGCGCAACGGGCGTTACCCGCCGCAGGCGTCGCTGAACCTGCTGCGTCAGCCGGTTGAAACCAGCCGGCAGGCGCTGTTCCGTTTCATTATGCAGGCGGAGGCGCAAAATCTGCGTTCGCTGCTGATCGTGCACGGCCGCGGGCGGCAGAACGAAAGCCATCCGAATATCGTGCGCAGTTACGTCGCCAAATGGCTGGCGCAGTTTGAGCAGGTGCAGGCGTTTTGCCGCGCCTTACCGCGCGACGGCGGCGAGGGCGCTTGTTATGTCACGTTGCGTAAATCGGCGCAGGCCAAGGCAGAAAACTTTGAGCGCCACGCCAAGCGCAGCCGGTGAAAGGATAGGCGAAATAAAATGGCCGGCGAATATCGCCGGCCATCGATGAATTATTTATTAAATATTTTATAGTCCAGCGAATAACGGCCGGCGCCGGTTACCGCCAGCAACAGCAAACCACCAATGATGCTGATGTTTTTAAAGAAGTTAATTTCGTTGCCCATCATTTCCATGCCGGTCATTTTCCAGAACGGATGGCCGATAAACGCGGTGCCCAACACATACAGGGCGAAAATGACCGCGATAGGGCGAGTAAACAGGCCGAGAATAAGCGCGATGCCGAAAATAAACTCCACCACCACGGCAACGATCGCCGCCAAATAAGGCATCGGCGTGCCATAGCCTTCCATCGCCGTGACGGTCGCACCGAAGTTGACCAGTTTCATCCAGCCGAAAATGATAAACAGAACCATCAGTAGAATACGGGACAGCAGAATTACGCCGTCTTTTGAGCTATCACCCATTTCGAACTCCTTAGCCACTGTCGGAATTATGTTGTCTTGCTGATTAAAGATTAGAACAATTTACGTTTTTTTCTAGCGGCGACGGGCGGTTGCGCCACTTTTTTCGTTGGGTGAGACGCGTGGTGAAGCCGACGGCATTGCCTATACTTGAGCCTGGAGCAAAAACAATAAAACAGGCAATGTGAGGCCAAGATGGATGAGGAATTGACCGCCGCCGGTTACCGCCGTTATTCCGGCGACAAGATTGACGTTTATTTTAACAGCGCGATATGCCGCCATTCCGCCAACTGCGTGCGTGGCAACGCGGCTATTTTTACCCTGAACCGCCGGCCGTGGATTATGCCGGACAATGCCGACGCGGCCGAAGTGAAACGCGTTATCGACACTTGCCCCAGCGGCGCACTGAAATATAGGGAGAAATAATATGGAACATAAAATACTGGCGGACGAGAAGCGTTTTTATATCAATGACGAGCACGGCAAGCTGATCGCCGAGATCTCTTTCGTGCCGAGCGGCGACAAGCTGACCATTATCGATCACACCTGGGTGGATGAGTCATTGAAGGGGCAGGGCGTCGGCAAAAAGCTGGTGGCGCTGGTGGTGGAGAAAATGCGCGCGGAGCAGCGTAAAATCATTCCGCTATGCCCGTTCGCCAAGCATGAGTTCGATACCACCCCAGCCTATCAGGACATTCGCGCCTGAGGCGATAACGGGGCGCGGCGCGCCCCGATCATTCAGCAGACGCCGAAATCGCCGTCCTCGTGGTACAGCGCCACCTCGTTGGCCTGCACCTCCGTACGCTGCTCTTTACCCAGTTCATTCCAGCTGCAAACCAGGGTTTCGCCGTCGATCGCCACCACGGTCATCTTCGGGCCGCCGGTGGTGCGTTGTACAAAATCACCGATATTGAATGCCATGCGTTCCTCCACAACAGATTAAACCTCATCTATTGATAACACAGAATGGTGCCGCCGTTGGCAGGTGTTTCGTTATGCATTAGATTATATAGCGATTATCACCAAGGAGAGCAGACTAACATGCCGGGATTATTGATGTTTTATGTGGGCGGTACGGCGCCGGGCGCCAATATTGAGTTGCACGACGTGCAGTTTGCGGCGGCGGATCGGCCGGAAGAGGCGTATCCGCTGCTGCGCGAAAAGTGGTTCGGCGATAAGCGCAAGGTGCATGTCGACGGCTATGCGCGCATCGACTGGGCGGACGGTTACGACGTGAGCCTGGAGTCTGCGCCGTTCGCCGGTGAAGAGAAGCTGTTTTTCGTCAACGTGGGCGGCTACCGCAGCGATGAGCTGGCGGAACTGCACCAGTTCGGCCTGTTCGTGGCGCGCTCCGCCGACGAGGCGAAAGACAAAGCCAAACGGGTACTGCTGACTGACAGCGCGCAGCAGCACAAGGATGACCTGGCCGAGGTGGACGACTGTCTGCTGCTGCAGGCGCTGCAAGGCTACCACGTGCATCTGCGGGCCAACCCGCACGGGAAACCGGCCCGGCCGCTGTGGCAGGGATATCTGCCAATCGGCGAACCCGCGTTATAACGCCGCCAGCGCCTGCAGCTGTTGCTGCAACCAGCGGCAGGCCTCAGGCCGGCCGTTCTTGCGGTGCAGGTAGATTTTGATCTGATACGGCGGCACCGGAAACGGCAGGGGATGGATATCCAGCGCCGCCGCCTGCCGCAATTTTTGCGCGGCGTAACGCGGCATGCTCATCACCAGTTCGCTGTCGGCGACGATGAACGGCGCTCCCAGCAGCGAAGGCGTGCGGATGGCGATATCGCGCTGCAGCCCCAGTTTGTCGAGCTGGTAGTCAATGACGCCACGCTGTTCGTTCCACGGCGTCACCACCAGATGACGCGCCTGCAGGTAGTTTTCCAGCGTCAGCTCGCCGTATTTCGCGCTGAACGCGGGCGAACAGATCGCCACATACTCATCCTCCAGCCAGCTCACCTCGTCGATCTCCGGGTAGCTTTCGCCATCGGTTTCGGTAAAGCCCAGCGCGAAGTCGATGCGCCCCGCCAGCAGATCGTTCAGCGCCACCTTGCGCTCGGAATAGCGCAACTGAAACGATAACCCCGGCGCCAGGCGCTGCATCTGCGCCATCAGTGCGGGAAACACCGCGAAAGCGGTGTAATCGGTAATGGCGAAGGTGAAGCTCTCCCGGCTTTCGGTGGGGACGAAGCGCGGGCGCGGATGCAGCCCTTTGGCCAGCAGCGCCAGACTTTCGCTGACGGTCGGAGCCAGGCTGTCGGCATACACCGTCGGGTGCATGTCGTTGCCGACCCGGTAGAACAGCTCGTCCGCCAGCGCCTTGCGCAGCCGAATCAACGCGTGGCTCAGCGCCGACGCACTGAGGGCCAGCTCTGCTGCGGCGCGCGTCACCGATCGCAGCCGATAGACCGCTTCGAACACTAGCAGCAGGTTGAGATCGAGGCGCTTCAAATCCAGATGCATAATATTCATTACCTGTTGATGAAAATGCAGTTCATACAGTATTTGAGGCGCGATATGCTGGCAAGCACAGTCATCTATACACCCTGGATTTACCATGACCATTGAGATTTACCCGGCGCAAAAAAGCGACGCCAAACTGATTCTGGATATGATTATCGAGCTGGCGGTGTACGAAAAGGCGCGCGAGCAGGTGCTGGCCAGCGTGGAAGACATCGAACGCAGCTTGTTTGGGCCGGGCGCCTGTTCCGAAGCGCTGATTTGTACGGTGAACGGCGAGCCGGCGGGTTATGCGGTGTTCTTTATGAGTTACTCCACCTGGCTGGGTAAAAACGGCATCTATCTGGAAGACCTGTACGTGGCGCCGAAGCATCGCGGCGCGGGCGCCGGTAAAGCGCTGCTGCGGCACATCGCCCGGCTGGCGTGCGAACGGCAGTGCGGCCGCCTCGAGTGGAGCGTGCTGGACTGGAACCAACCGGCCATCGATTTCTACCTCAGCATCGGCGCGCAGCCGCAGGGCGAGTGGGTGCGTTATCGTATGGAGGGCGAGGCGCTGACGCACTTCGCGGCGCACGGGGCGGCGCTGCCGGCGTAACCGTCATTGGGGGGAGGCGGCCTCCCCAACTGTGGTGGTGTGAACGGTTTACTGCGGGTGAATCAGGTCAGGATCAGGCGGGTTTGCGGGCGGCGAGAATGAAGATCATCGGGCGCTCCTGCTCTTCGTCCAGCGCCGGGTTAGCGGCGATTTGCTGCGCGCTGGGGCCCCATTCGTTCAAATGCTGGATGATAAACCCTTGCTGCGCCAGCGGGTTGATATAGCCGCCGAGCGTGCGGTGCTGCTTGATGACGCCTTCCGCCAGCCAGTTGGAAACGCGCTGGCCTTCTCGCTGGTAGCCGTTGACCGGCCAGGATTTCTGCCCGTTGCCGTCGGTCAGCCAGCCCTGCTGCGCCGGGGCGGTATAGATCGGGTGCTCGGCGGTGAAGATGAACTGCCCGCCGGGTTTCAGCGCGGCGTAAACCGTGGCGAACAGCGCGGGCAAATCCTCGAGGTAGTGCAGCGTCAGTGAGCTGTAGACCAGGTCGTAACTTTCCGGCGGCAGCTGCAGCTGCGCCAAATCCTGCCGACGGTACTCGATACCCGCGTCGGCGGTCATCTCCCGCGCCTTGGCCAGCATTTTTTCCGAAACGTCCAGCCCCAGCACGCTGGCTGCGCCCTGTTCGCGCGCGCTGCGGCAGAACCAGCCGTAGCCGCAGCCGAGATCGACCACGCTTTTTCCCTGCAAATCCGGCAGGATGCGGCGGATGGCGGGCCATTCCGGCGCGCCGTCCAGACCGTGCTGCGAGCGGCTGAGCTGCGCATAGCCGTCGAAGAAAGCCTGATTGTCATAGATATTTTGCGTCATGATGACTCCTTGGGGTGAATGACGGCGGCGGAATGCCGCTGCCATACCCTGCATATTGCTGCATAATTCTACGCTGACAACATGAATAACGGGAATGACGATGGACATAATTTCGGTGCGGCAAGCGCCCGAGCTGGCGCCGCGCGCCATTGCGTATTTTCAGCGGCACTGGGCCACGGCAGAGACGCTGATGATGTATGAAGACGCCATCAACCGCAGCCTCGGCGCTGCCAACCCGCTGCCGCAGTGGTACCTGCTGATGGAAAATGACCAGATCCTCGGCTGCGCGGGGCTCATCACCAACGACTTTATCAGCCGTGGGGAGTTGTATCCCTGGCTGTGCGCGCTCTACGTAGAAGAGACGCAGCGCGGCCGAGGCTACGGCGCCAAACTGATTGAGCATGTAGCGGCGGAAACCCGCCGGCTGGGCTTCCCGCAGCTGCACCTGTGCACCGATCTGGAAGGATACTACGAGCGCAGCGGTTTCGTTTATAACGGGCTCGGCTATCACCCCTGGGGCGAGGCCTCGCGGGTCTATTCGCGGGTGCTGTGATCGCCGCCGCCGTGTAAGACAAACCTGACTTTTCATTCACCTTATCGCGCCTCGCGGGTTACACTGGCCGCTTGTTCGCCACCGACCGGGTTAATTCGCCGCCGCGATGAGAGTGCCACGCCAGCTACCGCAACGCTTCACCGCCTGCATCGCCATTATGGCGGTGCTGTTGCTGTTTGTGGCTCCGGTGGTGTCGAAATCGCTGATGCACCATCAGATGATGGGCGGCATGATGCAAACGGACGCCGCCATGCCGCACGACATGCACGGGATGGCGATGCCCGCCGCCGAGTATGCCGGCCACCACGGCATGGACTCGGCGGAGATGATTTTCTGCGGCTACTGCGAGCTGCTGATCCACGTGCCGCTGCTGTTGTGGGTATTCGTCCCGCTGCTGTGGCTGATGACGCGCATCGCGCGCCTGCCTTGCGCGCCGCGCATCGTCCCCCCGCCCATTCGGCGCCTTGCTCTGCGGCCAAGCCCGCGCGGGCCGCCCGGCCAGCCGTTTTTCCTTATTGCTTGATCATGGGTAACGCCGTTCGTATCGCTGCGGACGGTTTGCCTGCGCGCACAGTTTGAAAAACGAGAAAGGCCATGTCTTCGATAACCAAAACTCCACCTGCCGCATCGCCGAGAGGCGCGATGCTGAACCTGATCAGACGGCTGCATTTTTATATCGGCCTGCTGGTCGCCCCTTTTATTCTGGTCGCCGCACTGACCGGCACGCTGTATGTGCTGACCCCGCAGCTTGAAGAGGCGCTGTATCGCGATGCGCTGTCTACCGATCCGCACGGGCACGCGAGATCGCTGGCCGACCAGATCGCCGCCGCCCGCCGTGTGGCGGGTGACGAGGCGCGCATTTACGCCGTGCGCCCGGCGCCCGGTGCAACGGACACCACGCGTGTGCAGTTCGTCGGCGCCGATCTGGGCGCTTCCGAGTCGCGCGCGCTGTTTGTCGATCCTTACACTCTGGCAATCAAGGGGGATATGACGGTGTACGGCACCTCCGGCGTGCTGCCGCTGCGCACCTGGCTGGACAAGCTGCACAGCAGCCTGCTGCTCGGCGACCTGGGCCGCAATTACAGCGAGCTGGCGGCCTCCTGGCTGTGGGTGGCCGCCTTGGGCGGCGTGGCGCTGTGGCTGGCGACGCGGCCGAAGCGCAAGCTGAAAAGGCCGAAAGGGGGCTTTGCCGCCAGCCGCCATTGGCATATCACGCTGGGCGTGGCGCTGCTGGCCGGGCTGCTGTTCTTCTCGGCCACCGGGCTGACCTGGTCGCAGTGGGCCGGCGGCAACATCGACACGCTGCGGGCCAACCTGGGCTGGCTGACGCCGCAGGTCAACGCCAGCCTGCAGGCCGATGCGCCGCAGACGCCGGCCGATCCGCACGCCGAGCACCGCCTTATGATGCCGGGCATGGAGATGAACCCTGCCGCACAGACCAATGCGCTGAATGGCGACTGGGATCGGGCGCTGCACGCCGCGCGCGCCGCCGGAATAGACGCCGCTAAGGTCGAGCTGCGTCAGCCGAAAGGCGAGGGCAAAGCCTGGACGGTGACCGAAGTAGATCGCAGTTGGCCGACGCAGGTGGACGCGGTCGCCATCGCGCCGCAAAGCTTCGCCGTCGTCGATCAGGTGCGGTTCGACACTTTCCCGCTCATCGCCAAACTGACCCGCTGGGGCATCGACGCCCACATGGGCATTCTGTTCGGCTTGCCGAATCAGCTGCTGCTGGCGGCGTTCGGCCTCGGGCTGTGCCTGATGATTGTGCTGGGTTACCGCATGTGGTGGAGTCGCCGCCCGGCGGCGGGTGCGCAGCATCCGGTGCAGACGCTGGTTGCCGCCTGGCTGGCGCTTTCCCTGCCTGCGCGCGCCGGCACGCTGCTGGTAGCAGCGGCGCTGGGTTATTGCCTGCCGGTAATGGGCGTGAGCCTCGCGGCGTTGCTGCTGGTGGACGTATGGCGCTGGCGCGGCCAGCGGCAAGGCCAGCGGGATGAAACGCCGGAAGCGGCCGCTCGCCGCGCCGAGGTGCGCAAGTTCCGCGCGGCGGTGGCGACGGTGGCGGTAGCGGTCGGTTGCGTGATGGGCCGTGCGATCCTCGGCGGCACCGTCGAACAGTTTCAGCTGCCGATCGGCGACTGGAGCGCCCAGATGGTGATCATGCAGAGCCTGATGGTGTTGCTGTATACGCTGGTGTTCACCCTGTTGCTTTCCATTCCGCTGTGGTATTTCTTCCTGGGGGAAAAAGAGGGGCGGTGAGGTAGCGTCCGGCATGCCTACGGGCATGCCGGATATTTGGTAATGGGGCTTAAGCGCGTATCATCTCACCGGATGGGTAATTTCCACTGAAAGGAAGCGAACGATGACGTTTAAACAACAAAGGGATAAGGCGATAGCGCTGATGGAGGAAAAGAAGATGTGGCGGAGTAATTATGCGCCGCCAATATTGCGCTTGCTGTGGCGAATGGACGTGAATATGCCACCGCCGCCGTTTGCGCCTTTCTGGCTGAATATGCTGTTCTTCGGCATTTGGTTTGGCCCACTGTGGGGCGTGCTGATGTGGTTCATGGTATGGAAAAATCAGGGATATACCGGTGAAGATGCCCTGATATTAAGCCTCGCCGCCGGCCTGCTGTTTGGCTTTTTTATGGCGCTTTTCCACTATTGGCGAAAAAAGGCGAACAGGTTGCCGGACTGGAACGATCTTTGACACGTTGGTGACGAACAGACACAAAAAAGCCCGCAACCGAAGTTGTGGGCTTTTTCGCTATTATCGCCGGGTCTATCTGGTTCACTGGCGACGTATTTGGTGGAGCTGGGGGGATTTGAACCCCCGTCCGAAATTACTACACCGTCGGCACTACATGCTTAGTCCAATCTTTACATTCGCCGGCCAGCTGCGGATGGACACGCTACTGACAGACTAGCCTGATTGAGTTTAACGCTTCAGCCCCAGGCAGGACGTCCACGCGATCTCTTTTGGGTTTGACCTCTCTTGATCCCCGTCCTAAGAGCGGAGGCTAGGGAGAGAGGGCTCTAAGCAGGGTATTAAGCTGCTAAAGCGTAGTTTTCGTCGTTTGCGACTATTTTTTTGCGGCTTTTTACGAGGCCAACCGCCCCTCGGCATGCTCCTAGGGCTTCGCAAATCCCGTCGAATCCAGAATCAGCCCCAAGTAACTTTGTGCAGTATACCAGAAGTTTACCTCGATAAGCCAGCGGCTTAACGATTGGCGTGCTTCATGATACGGGCTTTCGCCGTCTGCCATTCGCGATCTTTGATGTCATCGCGTTTGTCGTGCTCTTTCTTGCCTTTGGCTACGCCGATCTTGATCTTGCTCCAGGCATTTTTCCAATACAGGGACAAGGCCACCACGGTGTAACCGTCGCGGTTGACGCGGCCGAGCAGGGTGTCCAGCTCGCGTCGGTTCAGCAGCAGTTTACGGGTACGCGTCGGATCGCACACCACATGCGACGAAGCCACGTTGAGCGGGGTGATGGTGGCGCCAAACAGATAGGCTTCACCGTCACGGAACGTCACGTAGCTGTCGCTGAGGTTGGCTTTGCCGGCACGCAGCGATTTAACTTCCCACCCTTGCAGCGACAGGCCCGCCTCGAATTCTTCTTCAATGAAGTATTCGAAACGCGCGCGCTTGTTTTGGGCAATGGTGGCGGAACCGGGTTTGTGTGCTTTTTTCTTTGTCATAGTGCGTTCATTATACTGGATGCTTCAGCGAAAGAAATCCTTTCCCGTTCAGCACCTGCGCAATTTTTCGCATTTTTGGTGCCCTCATCCCGTAGCAGATTTTTTGTTTGCCGCCAGATAAATGATATTATCTGTACGTTTTATGTCTTACAGGAAATGATATGCCCCAGATCAGTCGGTCTGCATTAGTGCCGTTCAGCGCCGAGCAGATGTATCAGTTGGTTAACGATGTTCATTCTTATCCCGATTTTCTGCCAGGCTGCACTGGCAGCCGGGTGCTTAACGCTACCTCCAACGAGATGACCGCCGCGGTGGACGTCGCCAAGGCCGGTATCAGCAAGACCTTCACCACGCGCAATACGCTGCTGGATAACCAGAGCATCAATATGCAGCTGGTCGATGGCCCGTTCCGCAAGCTGATGGGTGGTTGGCAGTTCACACCGCTGAGCGAAGAGGCCTGCAAGGTGGAGCTGCACCTGGACTTCGAGTTCACCAACAAACTGATTGAGCTGGCGTTCGGCAAGGTGTTCAAAGAGCTGGCGGGCAGCATGGTGCAGGCATTCACCCAACGGGCGAAAGAGGTCTACAGTGTCTGACATCCAGGTCGAGGTGGTGTACGCCTTGCCGGAGCGGCAGTACCTGCGCAAGGTGAAGCTGGCCGAAGGCAGCAGCGTTGAGCAGGCGATCCAGGCTTCGGGCCTGCTGGAGCTGCGCCAGGATATCGATCTCAAGAGCAACAAAATCGGCATCTACAGCCGCCCGGCCAAGCTGGGCGATACGCTGAACGACGGCGACCGGGTGGAGATTTACCGGCCGCTGATCGCCGATCCGAAAGAGCTGCGCCGGCAACGGGCAGAAAAGGCAAAAAAATAAGGCGCTTATAGCGCCTTATTTTTTTATCTGAAACTGATTTTCTCTTCCGCGTTGCAGCCTGCGACTGTCATGAGGAACACCATGCCCCCTCATGGGCCGGAAGAGCGGGCGACGCCGATTACTTGGTCAGCGCCGGTTTGTTCTGGATATCGGTCAACACGCCTGCGCTGTCGAAGGTCAGCGTCAGCGTCTGCTGGGTGATATCTTCATGGCCAGGCTGCTGACGGAACACATAGAACCACGTTTGCGTTCCAAACGGGTCTTGCAGCATTGGGGTGCCCAATGTGTAAGCGACCTGTTGTTGGGTCATCCCTTTCTGAATTTTCGCCACGTCGGTCGACGTCAGGTAGTTCCCCTGGTTGATGTCAGGACGATAAACCACCTTTTCAAAAGTAGAACAGCCTGCAGTCAGCATCACAAGAACTACAGCGGCGGCAGTCAGCGTTTTACAGCGCATAGTAATCACATTCCTTTAGGGCATAGGATGCCGATGATAATAGACCTTGCGGCAGTTGGAAACCTTTATACCCTTCATCTTTCACGTTGCGACGCATTGGCTTTCCTTTAGCACCTCAAGCGCTTGGCCTTTTTCAGGCTGTTGAGATGGCTTTGGATCACCGCCGCGCCGCACTTTAGATATTTCTCGGGCCAACAGCGTCACTGTCAGACCGCAGGAAAGTGAAAAAGTTGAGCATATTTATTCGACTTGTTAAAAATCAATAAGTTACAGGTCTATCAATCAGTTGCAGCGGAAACTAAACCAACCTAACACAACCTAAAACAAACCAGTTGGGCCAGAATGTGGACACTCATAGGGCAACCAGTGGGTTGAGTTTTACCGCGTCAATTAGATGCTCCGGGGCAAAGTGCGCATAGATCATTGTTTGCGTGATGGTACGGTGGCCCAAGATTTTTTGCAGGGTAAGAATGTTGCCCCCGCTCATCATGAAGTGACTTGCAAACGTGTGCCTGAAAACGTGTGTTGCTTGGCCTTCCGGCAAATCAGGAGCGACACGCTTGATCAGCTCTCGAACCTCTTCATAACTAACACTCGGGAATAGGGTCTCCTGCTCGCCTACGGATATTTCTTCGTACAGTTCAGGGGAGATTGGCACAGTTCGAGCGTATCCGTTTTTGGTTTTTGAGAAGGTAACCCGATTCATTGAAAGGTGAGAACGCCGCAGGGTTGCCGCCTCCATCCATCGCGCGCCAGTGGCAAGACATATCTTTACAACCTTGAGGTTGTCGCCGCTGAGTTCATTAAGCAAAAGTGTGATTTGGTTTTTGCGAAGATAGCCCATCTCTTTATCTTCGAGTTTTAATGCTTTGAAACCAGTTAGAGGGTGAGGCGCTGGATAATGGCCGAGTTCAATCAATACGGTAAAGACACCGCTGATATTGTCCCTTTCATGATTTACTGTCGCCTTACTTCTGCCCTGAGCAAGTCGCTGTGAGCGGTACTCTGATAGGAAAGCCGGTGTGATACTGCTTGCTGTCGGATTTCCAAGACGAACACAGATGCCTTTCAGCGCCGTGTACGTCACCTCGCCACTTCGCATTGTTTGGCCTTTGTGTGTCCACCATAGTTCGATTAAGTCCAAAAAAGTGCGCGTATCTTTTGGTTTTTCCAACCAGTCTTTATTGTTCTGTGTGGCGATAACCCAGCGCTCGAATTGCTGGGCCTCTGCTTTGGTTTGAAACTTCCGACGGACTCTTTTGCCGGTTCGCCCTTGCGGGCGAACGTCGACCATCCAACCGTCACGACCTAATGATTTTATACCCATAATGCAGTTACTATTTAAGTAAGGGTTTAACGCAAAGATTCACTGCTTCATCTAATACATCACCTAGGCTCACCTTATACCCCATTGGGGAAGGGTCATTTAGCCACACAGACATTTCTGGTTCTAAGGGGAGCGCGTTGTTTTTTCGTAATGTTGCCGGCGTCAGCGCAGGCCCATTCAGGCCATAGAGTTGCCCGCTTTCATCATCTCGAATAAATGCCGCCGCCCGATCACATTCCAAGGTGCCCTTACTAAATGAGAAAGGCCACTCACCTTCAAAATTATCTTTCTCAAGGGTTTTGGTCTGATTAGCGATTGCAAGGGAAGAAAAGAATGTTGCAGCCAACAAAGTAACAATGGTTGTTTTTTTCATGCTTAAAACTCCTTTTTAAATTTCTTATTTCTCGTTTACATCAGCGTTTTGCGGAGCTGACTTGCTGTGTTATTCCCAGAAGTCATACCAGTGACAAAGGCCGCCGCGCCCCCAAGAAGTGTATATTTTATAGGCGATTAACCAACCTTCTTGGTTTGTTGGCGGTCTGATGTGTTGTTTGACCCATCAGGGGAGAGAGCCGGGGAAACCTGCCCCGCCGCTTCAGAGGTCTTATCACTCATTAACCACATCATGTACTTCTCAAATCTAGGATGGTTGATTACTTTATCAATGATTGAGAGTCCAACCTCTCTATGACCTGTTTCGTAATTCCTCACGCTGCTTAATGCAAGGCCAACTTCCTTCGCGAATGCCGCTTGTGTTAATCCTTCGGCTTTGCGGATGCACCTAAGTTTTTCTGCATGACTGCTTGACATACTACTCATGTGAAGACTATCCTCCATTTAGATACTCAACTGAGCATCATCTAAAGCAAGCGAAACCAATCTAAACCGATCCTAGAGGATAGCTCATGACGGCAACGCATAAAAGCGAACCAGCTAAAGCTGCGTCATCAAGAGGGCGTCGCATCACAAACTTACCGGCCAGCAATAGCCAGGAACGGGAAGCAATGGATCTCGCACTCGCGTACCTGACAGAAAAGGGGATTAAACCCCGAATGACCCTGAAAGAATTTGCCGAGTTTTTCGAAATGGATTTGCGGCAAGTGCAAAGTGACGCTGAAAGGGCTTATCTACCAATAGCCCCGCGCTCACTGCCTGGGCGCCGTGAATTACTGCAAGTTAATATGGTGGCTTATTACGCGCGCATGTATTTGGATGGCTTTAACCATTTAGATAAAGCTGCGGCATTCGGGTGAGGTGGCTGGCATGCATCATGCGATAATTCAAATCAACGAGAGAGACATCAATATGAAAATGAAACCAGGCGAAACAGGGTACCTCTGCTATCAGGGCGATATGAAAAACGCCACCTTGGTGGCGTTGATAGCGTTAAGTGAAGAAAAAAACAAATTACTTATTACGATTCCTGTTGATGTGATCCTGCAAAATCACAACAAGCTCTTCAACTTCATCCAGGCCAACCCCGACAAAAAAACGTTCGGTGGGAGGGATGGTGACTTCTTGGGGGAAAGCAAAACCAATAAAGGCCATTCCAGAATCACCTTCAATGTAGCCGTATTTTTCAGCAATGACATACGGATCGGTGCGGGTTTCCTTCTGTGACATAAATACTCCTTTTTGTCAGTTATTGTCATGCCCATGCTCCTGGCAGAGCGTAGTGGGCAAGCGAACCATACCATAGGATGATGCAATTGCCGTACGAGGGAGGGGAAGTAATGCAATATGCGGTAATAAAAGTCAGAACGCATACCAGTATTTACCGGGGTTTCAGTATCACCAAATTACCCAGGAAGAAAATGAACCCGGTCACTCGCTATCACGTCAGCCAGGGTGATCAGTCTTACGGTAAATTTGATGCGCAAGCTGAGGCAACTCACTATATCGATAGCCTGTACCGGCAGCTGAGCAATAAAAAACCAACTTGGTTTTTGGTTGCAATTGAAGGGCCGACAACCGACGGGCGTTTCGTTGAGGCTGATTGGCTTAAGCAGGCCGTCGCTAATTATAATCCTGAGAACTATCGAGTTAGGGTTGCACAGGATGCAATGAATTTTATTCCAGACTTCATAAGTGAAGTTGTTGATCTGGCGTGGCGGCTGAAAGATGGAAAAGTTGCGCTTTTTGCCAAATTTGCTGAGACAGCGTTATTACGCGACATTACCTATGAGGCAAATAAAAACCAACAACCTTTATATCCAGCCATTGAGCTTATGCCATTAGAGGATGATTTTCGACTTGTTGGGGTGCACCTTACGCGACAGCCAGTAATCCCGTGTGTAGACCCATTAAATTTTTTCTGACTCAGGCAATGTAATAATGAAATGGAGAGAAAGCATGGGTAACCCATTTTATGAAGCTGCAAATCTGGTTTTAGCACTACATACCGAACGTGCGAAATATACAAAACCGCAATATGCCACATCAGAGGTTAATTGGTTGGCGGGTAAATTGCAGGATCTGGCCGGGGTGGCTAAATGCGTTGGTGATGATAACGCCGGGTTTACCATTGATCGTGCTGCAAGCATGTGGGTTAACACCGGACGAAAACCAGCGCCATTCCCTACCGGAGATAGCAATGTTGAATTTTATTAATTCGCTCACATTAGAAGCAATTCAATGTCTCGCGATATTGGCAATTATCGCTGTGTTTTCGGGCGTGTTTATTATTCGTGATATACGCAATCGACGAGAAGCCAAACGCGCGGCATATCGACGAGAATATAAAGCTAGGAAAGAAGCAGTAGAGCGTAAAGCACGTCAGCAGCTTTGAGAGGAAAAATAATGAAACAAGCCTATAGCATTCTTATCAATGATTTATTGAAACAGTACCACTTTAAAAGCGACAACATGCGAGCTGCCTCTGCTGTTGCCGAGGAAGTCCGCCAATTCTCCCAAAACGATTATGCCTTCCGCCTGAGCGTTGGCCTTGAAGGGCTGCTTAGCACCGCACAGGCAGCCGGTGATCTGGAGTCGGCCGCGGATTTGGAGGCGCTGGTTTACCGTTGCAGCGCTGGCGATGTACCTCAACCATTTTGCGCAGATCGGTTCGCAGCTTAAGCCGGGTACGCCCGGCCCTATCTGAGAGTGCACCCTCCCATCAACGCGTGGGGGATTGGCGTCCGGGGTGCACTCCCAGATAGGCACAACTAGAGATTAGATCTTCAACAGGAGCGGAACCATGAGCGATATAACTCAAGCAGGCGGAAAACAAACCGGTCTACATATTAGCCTCAGAGAAGAAACTGGAAAAACGACGATCATTAGGTTTGATAAGGTTTTCTCAATACAGAATGATAAAAACACTCGTGGTTGCATGATTACTTCTATTTATGGCGGAACCGTTGTGCTTGCAATGTCAGCTGAAGCTGCAATGAGGCAATTAAGGGATGCTGTCAGTTTCATCAAAAAAGAGCATCCAGAATTTGCAGAAGAGATGGGGCGCTATATTTGTTGTTTGGAAATGGATGTTAAATGCGACTAGAAATCTAGCCGCATAAAATATTAAATGTCGAAGACTTCCATTTTTGATATTGATTGTGGGAATTTCTCTTTTATTTTCTCATTCAGAGTTTGCTGTAAAGAATTTACCTCGTGGATGTACGGGCTGTTAATTACAGGGGCTCGAATGGAGTTAACATATTCAACAAGAAGCTCTAGTTGAGCGATTATGTATTCTTCGTTGACCATATTCATATCCTTGTGGCTGTTGGTTTTTCGCCTGAGTCCTTACAAGAGTGGACAGCACCAGGCGGAGGCACAATACCACAGAACCATGCGCCGGGCATGGCTAAAACCCGGCACCTATTTCAGACGTTATTTATGAGTAACGTCTGAAATAGAAGAACACAACTAGTTAAAAAGGCGCATATACCGCGCCGGGCTTCGCTCACCTTGAAAATGAGGAATACGTTATGCGTCACATCATGTTGGATTTAGAAACCATGGACAACCGCCCCTCCGCCGCCATTGTGGCGATCGGGGCGGTGGCCTTCGACCTCGCCAGCGGCACGCTCGGCAAGCGCTTCTATCAGCGCGTCGATCTGGAAAATAGCCAGAAGCACGGCGGCACGATCGGCGCCGATACCGTCAAGTGGTGGCTACGCCAGAGCGCCGAGGCGCGCAGCGAGATCGCCACCGATGATGCCGTTACCCTCGGCTGCGCATTGGGCGAACTCCAGTGCTTCATCATGCGCAATGGCGCCATTGAAGACGTACGCATATGGGCTAAAGGAACTGATTTTGACCTGCCCATCATCAATACGGCACTTGCCAGCGTGGGCCTAACGCCCGTTTGGCGATTCTGGAACGCCCGCGATGTTCGCACTATCGAGGAAGCGGCTAAAGATGCAGGTATGGATCTGCACACCGCTGTGCCATTCGATGGCGCCAAACACAATGCGTTGGACGACGCCATTCATCAGGCAAAGACCGTTATTCACATCTGGAAGCACCTCATCGCGCCAAACCAGCAGAGCTTACAGTCATGAGGGCCAGACTATCAGGCCCGCCAGCTGACCCGCGCATATATCGGAAGGCCGCCGCTTTGCTTTCACGTTTTGACCGTGGTGAGAAGGTTTTCACGTACCTGACGCAGAGCGGGAATTTGAAAATAAATATTGGCTATCAGTGGCGGTTATTGAGCAGGGATAGCGGCCAGAACTGGCGACTGATGACGCACGAAAAATACAACCATCAGAAGGGAAGGAGCAAAAGAAGATGCTGAAGATACTCGCCATGCTCACGATAGCGGTTCTCGTTATTCAAATATTTGCACTTTACCGCAATGACTGGGTCTATCGGCAACGGTGTCGGGTCATGGATCAGTACGGCCCGCTTCTTTACGAGTTGCTCCCACCGTATCAAGTGATGCTCTGGAAAGTCTGGATCTGGAACGTCGATAGGTTCCTGCCTCATCCCCACGAAACGCACAAGTACACTCCGCCAGAGGAACGCGACTATGACTAAGAACCTGGCTGGTGTGACCGGTAAGATGAACCGCCCAGCGCTGAAATGGCTCGGCAGCAAAGCCCGCATCATCGACACACTGCGCCAGCATCTGCCGGAAGGTGGGCGTCTGGTTGAGCCGTTCGTCGGCTCCGGTGCGGTGTTCCTCAATACCGACTATGACAGCTATCTGCTGTGCGACATCAATGCCGATCTGATCAACTTCCACAACGTCGCAAAAAATCAGCCTGAAGTGCTAATTCGTGAAGCGCGCCACCTGTTCAACGAACACCCGGATCAGGCGGGCTATTACGCCGTGCGTGCTGACTTTAATCTGTGCTGCGACAGCAATTTCATCTACCGGGCTGCGCAGTTCCTCTACCTGAACCGCCACGGGTTCAACGGCGTTTGCCGCTACAACCTGCGAGGCGAGTTTAATGTGCCGTTCGGTCATCGAAAAGCGCCTTATTTCCCCGAGGTGGAGATCCGGGCATTTGCCGAGAAGGCGCAGGCCACAAAAGCGATTTTCCTGTGCCGCACCTTCCAGGAAGCGATCCGGATGGCGCAGGCCGGCGACGTGATTTATTGCGATCCGCCATACATCCCGGCCAGTACTACCGCCAACTTCACTAGCTACCACACCGACGGATTCACCAGCGCGCAGCAGGAAAAGCTGGCGCGTATGCTGCGCATCGCGGCAAAACGCGGCCGCCACGTTGTGGCCTCGAACAGCGAGACGGACGCAGCCAAAGCTCTGTACGCCGATTTCACTATTACCCCGATCACCGCCCGCCGCTCTGTCAGCGCCAAAGCTGCCAGCCGCGCAGACGCTGGCGAGATCATCGCGACTATGAGGGCGGCATCGTGAAAAAACATCACCTGAAGATCCACCCTGAACACCTCGCCGCCGTCATTTGTGGCGCGAAAAGAGCCGAATTCCGTATTAACGACCGTGACTTTGCCGTCGGCGATCTGCTGAGTCTGAACGGCTATACAAAGTTAGGCCACCTGGAAGGGTTTACCGGCGAGCACATCTGGGTGCGTATCACCCACATCACCGACCTGGCCGAATGGGCGCCGGGTTACGTGATGCTGAGTATCGAACGAGGGCCATTCAAATGCTGATACCTTCGCGTGCTATCTCATATCCGGCCGGAACGGCGCTGATCGACGATCGCGTCTTCGCTACCGACGCCATAAACGTGATCAGCATTTCCGGTGGAAAAGACAGCCTGGCGCAGTGGCTGTTTGCGCTTGCTGCCGGCGTCAAGATTATTCCCGCATTTGCCGATACCGGCCACGAACACCCGCTAACAATGGAATACCTGGATTATCTGGAATCCAAGTTGGGGCCGATTCGCCGCGTCAAAGCCGACTTTACTGCGCGCATCGAGGGTAAACGCCGGTTTATTGCAGAGCACTGGCCTGTATCACTAGTTACTGAATGCGGACTAACTGAACAAGAGGCGAAAAAGACCGTCGCGTTGGCGCTCGAAACACTTCACCCAACGGGTGTGCCATTCCTCGATCTTTGCATGTGGAAGGGCCGCTTTCCGTCCACAATGGCCCGCTTCTGCACATTCGAGTTAAAGCACATCCCGATCCGCGATCAGCTGGTTGCGCCTTTGCTGGACGAGTTCGACGAGGTGATCAGTTGGCAAGGGGTTCGGGCGCAGGAATCACCGCAACGCGCGGGATTGCCCGCGTGGGAAAACGATGCCGATAAAACGCCGGGCCTAAATATTTATCGGCCAATTCTCGATTGGAAACATGCCGACGTTTTCGCGATTGCCAAACACCACGGCATCAAGCCGAATCCGCTGTATACACAAGGCTGTAGCCGCGTCGGCTGCATGCCATGCATTCACGCACGCAAATCCGAGCTGGCAGAGATCTTTACCCGCTGGCCGGAGGAGATAGCCCGCGTTGCTCAATGGGAAAAGCTGGTCGCCGCTTGCTCTCGCCGCCAGAACAGCACTTTCTTTCCAGCTACTCAAGATCCGAAAAAGGCGGAAAGCCGAATCGAGTGCATCACGGTTGAATCGCATGGCATCGAAACTTATCGCGATTGGGCCCTAACCACCAGGGGCGGGCAGCAGTTCGATTTGATCGCCGCCATGAACGATCACACCGCTTGCAGTAGCGTTTACGCTGGCGTTTGCGAATGACTAAAAGCACCAAAGGCCGTCGCGAACCATCCCCGCCGCGCCCCTATCCGGGCCGCGGCGCAGTTGCTTCTGATTGGCCCTATCCCTGGAATGCCCCGAAACAGGGGATCAACCCGTACACCGAAGACACCGAAAAAGAGCTGAAACTCACCGTCGCGCAACGGCGCCGGCAGCGCTGGATTGAGGTCACCGCGGATCAGGAGCGCGATCGCGATTCGCAGCTTTCCATTCTGGCGGAACAGCGTCGCGGGGAAGGAAAGGTGCAGCTGGTGCTGGGTGCCCTGATGGCGCAGCCCGATTTTATCCGTTCACCATTGCTGGCGCGCATCAACGCCATTCGTAAGAGTAAGAAAGGCAACAGCGAGAAGCTTTCCCGTAATTACATTTTGCGGACGGTCAAGACGGTACTGACCCGCGTTGAGAAGATGCAGGACAAGCAACTAACCTTTGGCCTCCAATTGGTTGCCCGTCGTGAGCGGCTCGACGATCTGTTACGTCTACCTGAGCTGGACAAACGCGCGGTCAAATTGCTGGCAACTTTCACGGCTGCGCATTTTGAAACGCTGCTCGACCAGCAGTGCAAGAGCAGGCTTCCCACCGACGCCATGCCAGAAGAAATACTTCGTGTGTATGTTTCGCTGGGCACTGAGGCCGAACGCTTCAACGTGACGCCGCCCTGCTGGCATTCTCTGAACCCATACCTGCGCCGCCGCGGAGAACCGCCTTACGACAAGATCCCCGGCGCAATCGCCAGAATGTGCTGCGCTAACTGGTGGTTTACCAATCTGTGGGCGTTGCGCTGTCGCTGGCGTGAAGAGCTGCTGCGTGCCGCGGGGCTGGTGCGTAAACAGGATTCCGCCTACATCAGCGCCGATGCGCTGACACACTTCCGCGAACAACGTCGCCGCACCCGCGAATTTCTCAAGGCTTTCGAGCTGACCAACGATGACGGCTTTTCCATCGACCTCGAAGATGCTTATTACGCTGGCCCCAGCAACCCGCGCCACCGTCGCATAGAGATGATGACCACAGTCAAAGGCATGCAGGACATCGCTGAGATGCGCGGTGATTGCGCCGTTTGGTGCACCATCACTTGCCCATCGAAATATCACGCAACGTTGCAAGGTAGCGGTGCACCTAACCCGAAATGGAACACGTACACGGTTCGCGAAAGCAATGATTATTTGGTCAATCGCTTTTTCGCCAGCGTTCGAAAAAAACTGAATCGTCTCGGGCTCCGCTGGTACGGGATCCGAGTTGCCGAACCACACCACGACGGCACGGTTCATTGGCACATGATGGTGTTCTGCCGACCAGATGAACGCGACGACATTGTCGGCATCCTGCAAGAGTTTGCTATCCGTGACGATCGCGCCGAACTTGGCAACGACATAACCCCGCGCTTTGAAACTGAACTGATCACCGCAGAGAAGGGATCGCCAATCAGTTATATCGCGACCTACATCGGCAAGAACCTGGACGCCGAGCCTTTACGCAAACCGAACAAAGATACCGGCGAGCCGCCAATCGACCACGAAAGCGGCAAAAGCATGGCCGATACAGTCGAGCATGCGCTCGGCTGGGCCAGTCTGCACCGCGTGCACCAATTCCAGTTTTTCGGCATACCCTCGCGCCAGGTTTACCGCGAATTGCGCCGGCTGGCGACCCAGCTTGACCGCCAGGGCATTAGCGCCAAGAAAACCCAGCGGCTGAGTGATAAAGCCATGGATGACGTGATGAACGCCGCGGATGCCGGCTGCATCGCAACGTACATCTTGAAACAAGGTGGCGTTTTGACGCCGCGTAGCGATCACATCGTCCACACCGCCTACCTTCAGGCGGAAAAGCCTAACGATTACGGCGAACTCGGTATTCAGATCTTCGGTGTTTGGTCACCGATGCTCGGTGAGGCGTCGCGTATTTGCACCCACCCCGACACCTGGACACTGAAGCGCAAACGTAAACCGGCGGGCGGCGAAGCCGCACGCCTGGGGGTTGACGTTGAGGGCTGCGGCAAGGCCGCCGCCCCTTGGACTCGTGGCAATAACTGTCCGCCTGAGCAAAATCCAATCAAAGACGGCGGAAGTATAGGCGCGAGTGATCCGCATCGAGTACAGCCACCGACGACTGTGCCAGCTGACGAACCGGTTAACTTTGAAAACCTGAGCCGCAAAGAAAGGCGGGAGCTGTTCCGGCGGTTAAAAGCAACATCGAACACCAGCGATAAAGTGACGCCGGCGGTATTGCCTGGACTTGATCGACGGGTGGCAGAAGAAATACAGCGTAAGGCCATGCTACATAGGCAGCGGCAGGAAGGCTTGGTGCCTCGCGCTAAGCAAATCGCCGATTCAGCATCCAGTATCGGGATTGATTTGACCCATCAAGAAGCGATGGCGCTGGCTGCCGGTGCCACGTTCGAAGTCGGTAGCCAGAGATTCAGGGCGGGGCGAGAGGGCGAGCTATTGATAATGAAACAAAAATCACAACGCCCTACGCCGGAAGGGACGCAGCGCAAAGCGCAGGAGTTAATGCAGCGCCTGAACCATGTGCGTCACCTCGCTTCAGCATAGCTACGGATGTCTGTTCTGGCCATACCGGCAAATATAGACGGTTTCAACTGTACCAGCTGCTGTTGCCGGTACCGCATAGACAGCAATAGCTGTTCTGCAGCACGGTCAGTATCAACTATGGAGGCCCGATAAAATGGGGTATTTGGGGAGCAAGGCCGCGAGCGGTGCTTACCAGGCGATCATCAGCCAGATGCCGCCGCATGACACCTACATCGAAACGCACCTGGGTGGCGGCGCCATTATGCTGCGAAAACCGCCCGCGTCGTGCACGATCGGTTGGGACATTGACCCGGAAACCGTAGAGGCTTTTTGTGAAGATAATCCGGATTTTCTGGATGACCAGGCGGAACGCCTCATGATCGAAGTTGGCGACGCAGTGGAATTACTGCGCGCCACGCCGTTTGAAAAGTACGGCCGTACGCTGATCTACGTCGACCCGCCTTATCTGCCGGCAACCCGAACCAGCCGCGCGCGGTATCGTCACGAGTATACCGTCGACGATCATCACCGCCTGATCGACGTGCTGCGCACCGTGCCCGCCAATGTCATGATCTCCGGCTATCCGTCCGCGCTTTACGACGAGTTGCTCGGCGACTGGCGCAGCATCCAGTTTCAAGTGATGACCCGTGGCGGCCCGCGCACTGAGCAACTGTGGATGAATTTTACCGAGGGCGCCGCATACAGCCATGCTTTTGCCGGTGCCAACTACATCGACCGCCAGCGGATCAAACGAAAGGCGGAGCGCTGGGCCAAGAACTACAGCGCGCTACCGGCAGCCGAGCAAACGGCGATTTTGGCGGCTATGCTGCAAGTCCACGCGAAAGAGTGACTTCATGGTTTGACTTCATCTTTCAAAATGCACATAATGACTTCATAAGGTGACTTCACAGGATGCGAAATGAAAGAGCAGGTTTCAGCGTTAAGGAAGCGACAAAAAAGCACGTTAGAACAGATATTTAA
>NZ_JVEL01000057.1:0-2076 GCF_001076875.1 Serratia sp. 506_PEND | reverse complement strand
GATAAGAATAAGATTTGAGGTGCGACGAAAAAGAGCACGCTAACTCTTTTTTGTTACCTTCCCACGCTAGCGTAAGGCTTATTTTTCTTCAAGAAAAATCTGAAAAAAGCATCGGCATTCTCGAGGCATTTTGCGTTGAGACAAGGTTTGAAAGCGAATGCTGTAAAAGCGCACCGTTATCTCGGAGTTTTCCTTATACTTTGTCTGGAAAAGGCTAGCTATAGTCAACAGAGTCACCCACGCAGGAATACACAACATGAACAAACGTCGTACGACTCTCACGGTGTTGGCGCTGATTGCATCGCTGGGGTTGTCATCCGCCCCGGCCTTGGCCGACAAAGGCGGCAATGGTAACGGCAACGGGAACGGCCATGGTAACAGCGGCAATCACGGCAATAACGGTAACCATGGCAACAACGGCAATCACGGCAACAAAGGCAATAAAGATAAAGGCGGCTATAGGAACGACGATAATCTGGTCTCCGTCAGCCTCTCGCGCGACCGCGCCCGTTCGCTGGCGCACAACTATGGCCTGACCGGCTACAGCTCGCTGCCACCGGGCATCGCCAAAAATCTGGCGCGCGGTAAACCGCTGCCGCCGGGTATCGCCAAAAAAGTGGTGCCTTACTCGATGCTGCGTGAGTTGCCGCAGTACCCGGGTTATGAGTGGCGTATCGCCGGCGACGACCTGGTGCTGGTCGCACTCAGCACCGCGATTGTGGCCTCCGTGATCAATGGCGTTTTCGACTAACGTTTGTCGAGCGTTATCGGGCCTCGCTGCGGCGGGGCCTTTTTATTTGCCAGCGCGGGGCGGACGTGGTGAACTTTGGGCCTGACATTTTCACTGCATCATAAGGGAGGCGCCATGTTCAGGGCGTTATTGATAGCCTGCTGTTTGACCAGTTTTCCGGCGTTGGCAGACGGCGCCGCCGCCATCGGCGAGCTGGTGAACCAGCGGCTGTCGTTGATGAAAGACGTTGCCGGTTACAAGGCGCAGCAGCATTTACCGATCGAAGACCTGGCGCAGGAGGCGAAGGTGTTGGCCAGCGCGCAGGCGGAGGCGGGGCGTTTGGGGCTGGAGCCGGCGTCGGTGCGGCCTTTTATCGCCGCGCAGATGGACGCCGCCAAGGCGATTCAGTACCGCTATCGTGCCGACTGGCTGGCGAGCCCGGAGCCCGGCTGGCAGCCGCGGCCGTTGGCGCAGGTGCGCCCGCAGATCGCGCAACTGAGCAGCCAGATATTGCAACGCCTGGCGGAGCGGCTGCGTGCCGGCCCGCTCGGCGAGGCGGATCGGGCGGCGTTTATGGCGTCGGTGGATCAGGTGAATCTCAGCGCCGCCGACAAGCGGCGGCTGGCGGATGCGCTGCTGGCCGTCAAAACCGGCAGCGCACGCTGAGCGTCAGTCGCGGCCGACGGTGCTGCGGCGGAAGGTCAGCATCCGGCTGCGGCTGGCGATGAGATCCACGTTGTAACCGCGGAAATAGAGGCAAAAGCGTTTTAACCACGGGCCGTCCTGGCACTCCACCAGCATGCGGCCCTGGCCGAGCGGGCTGAGCGTGCCGGTCTGCGCCGCCGGACCGACGCCGATATGCACCCGATCGCCGCGAATTTCAAAGGCGGTGCGATAGTGCGGGTGATACCACAGCCCCTGCACATGCTTCAGGCAGTCGCCGTTGGCCGTGACCGGCAGAAAACGGCGCGCCACATGCCCGACTTCGCCCTCGATCGCTTCACCGGTCCATTTCAATTTGAGCGGCATATGGGCGGACAGCGACACGGCGTACCCGTCCTCGCCCTGATACAGCGGTTCATCGCTGCCCAGATAGGCCAGGTTGCCGTCTTTGACCTCCAGCCAGTGCGGCTCCGCCAGCGTGGCGTAGAGGCCGTCGGGGATCGCCGTGCTGCGCTGCGGCAGCGGTTCGCCGAGCAGCGCCGCCATCACCTGCAAAGCCATCCCGAAACTGTCGCAATCTTCGCGATTGGCCACCAGCGCGACGCCGGCCTGACGGTCGGGCGCCAGCAGGAAATAGGTTTTGTAACCGGCGTGGGAACCGCCGTGGCCGAGCAAGCGGCGGC
>NZ_JVEL01000056.1:0-8757 GCF_001076875.1 Serratia sp. 506_PEND | reverse complement strand
GTTCGCTCAGGGATTCGAACGGCCACCGACGGCAACTGAACTGGCCGCTTACCAGCAACGGCTGGCGGAAGGCGCGACGCGCGGCGATCTGCTGGTGGATATGATCGCGCAGTTGCGCGGGGTGGTGGCGCCGGAAGATGCGGCGGCTCAACAGCATTTCAATGCGGCGGGCCAGGAATATTCGCCGGGCGAACTGCCGGCGACCGAGTATCTGGAGCAGATAGCGGCGCTGTTCCGTGCATTGCCCGAGCGGGCGGTGGACAGCGTCTCGCTGGACAATTGGAGCAAGACGCTGGCCTCCGGCACCTTGAGCTATACCGAATTGGTCACGGCCCTTCTGGCGACGCCGGAATTTCAGGCGCAGATCGGTGGTTTACAGGGGGACGACTTTATTCAGCACGTCTATCAGGCGGTGCATGGCCGGGCGGCGAATGAACAGCAGTTGGACCACTACCGGGCGCTGGGCGGCGACAAGGCCCTGGTCACGCAGGCGGTGATCGCCGAGCTGATCAATGCGCCGCCGACAGGTGATGTTCAGTATGAACAGTGGATGTTCGCGCGCGATGTCGGCGCCAGCCTGGCGTATAAAACGACCGCGTCTCTCGCCACCAGCGAGGGGGGAGGCAACGCATCGGGTACGGTGAATACGCATGCTCACCATACGCTGAGCAATGCGGAAACCGCCGTGCTGTTCAGGGTGTTCCTGGATGCTGACGCGGACGTCACGGTTGACCTGAGCTATGCCTCGCAGCTTTCTTACCTGATCGTCAATGGCGACGCTGCGGCGGATATCTGGCTGCATAATAACCCTGCGGCTCGGTATGGGGTGGACATGACGGTAAACAATGCCAATGTGACAGTGCATGGCACTTATGGCGACGATCGGGTGCAGCTCACTTCGCAGGCCGATCTCGCCGCCGCCCAAGGGCACTTTTATCTGAACAACGGCAATGACAGCCTGCTATGGGGAGGCAATGCCGATGGCGGCGCCAATCATGTGGGGTTGATATTCAGCGCCGATGGCGGTGACGGGCACGATATTTTGTCCGCCAACCTGATCGTCAAAATGACCTCGACGCTCGATCTCTTTGGCGTGCGCATCAGTACGGTGAGCAGCAATGCCGCCAATTTCAGTCATTTCGAACAGATAGATATGGCGGGTTACATCGGCCAGGCGGAAGCTACGCTGACGCAAATCGGTTGGAACGGTTACAGCACGAAAGCGCTGGCGACGAGTGCTCATGTGTTTGACTACGGGGTGCTGAGCGGCAACGCCACCGTAGAGGGAACGGACGGTGGGACGGTCGTGCAGAGCCGGGCGGCGCAGGCGCTTGGCCGTGAGGGATTGTTGTTGTCCGGCCGGGCGGATAACGTCAAGGTGATCAACGCCAATGCCGATGCGGCGCGCCTTGAAATCAGCGGTATCGGCGATCATGCGGACAGCCGGCTGGAGATAGCCTTCCTTGAGAATGCCACCGATCGTTTCGATCTGTTGTTCTCCGGGCGCGGTAATGCCGGCTCGTTGGCGCTTGACTCGCATGGCGATGAAAATCCATTGACATTGGTTGCCATTAACACCGGCGGCTGGGGAAATGGCGCCTTGACGCTGACGGGGCAAAATGATCAGGTGCAAGACATTACGTTGTCCGGCGGCGCGAATTTCAACCTGACGCTAACGGAGGGGTACACTCAGGTCCGCCAGGTTGACGCTTCGGCCTTCGCCGGTAATGGGTTCACCCTGACGTCCTCTCATGGCGGCAGCGGTGACGGCACGATCATTCAAATGTTGGACTTGCTGCCGTTAAGTGGTGGCGCGCAGGCCAAATTGGCGCCGCTGCTGGAAGATCTTGGGCTACAGGGCGAACAGCTGTTGGTCAAAGGCGGAGGAGGCAGCGATCAATTTAACGTGCAGGGAGACACGACGATCGTCGCCGGCGCAGGGAAAAGCCACGTTACGCTGCAGAGCAGCACGGCGGCGTCAGGCGTGACGTTAAAAGACTTTTCGCTGACGCAGGGCAGCATCGACGATGTGCTTTCGGGCCTGCGGATTGCCCATGGCGCCGGCGCTAAGCTGGCGGATTATGGGGTCAGCGATGCGCAAGGCATGGAGGCGAGAATCAGCGCCCTGACGGCCGAGCAGGGCGGCAGCGCCAGCCAGCTGTTGGCCGCGTTGCTCGATCTCGGTCAGCCTGGCGCGTTGAGTGCCAAGGTCGGGGTCAGCAGCGTTCTCGGCGAGCAAAACAGCAGTTACCTCATTGTCGATAACAATGATGACCACCGTCTGGATGCGGCGGACAGCGTCATCCTGCTCTTGGGGCAGGACCATCAAAGTTTGCTCAATGAACTGCGCTATGTGCCGGAAATCATGCTCAACGGCACGGTGACTGAGCCGGAGCCGCTGGTCGCGTAAGAGGCGATGTGTTAGCTCAACGGCGCCGGTTATCCTGCCGGCGCCGATAAAAATCCGCATTTTACCTTTCAATTTTCATTACTTACGTTATTCTCATTACGCATTTAATAATAAAAATCTTAGGTTGTTGGTTTATTTAAATTCGAATAATTACTTTACTGAATAAATAAATTTAATCCGGTTAATAGCAATAACCAGAAGGTTCGGCGCTGCCCGTTCCTTCCGCGATGGCACGTCTGCGTGTGGGCGCGGCATGTGGCCAGACAAAATAAGAAAAGCGCCATCATCTGCCACAAGGACTACACCTTATGCTGTTACGATTCAGTCAGTTAACTACCCACAAAGGCGCCGAACTGGGCGCGATAGAACACGCCGTTCCCATGATCGTATTCTCGCCCGACGGCACGGTCTTGCGCGTCAACGATCTCTTCCTCAACACGCTGGGATTTCAACGCGATGACGTGATTGGCCGGCATCACCGTATTTTCTGCGATCCGAACTATGTCGCCAGCCCGTTATATCGCAAGCATTGGGAGACGCTGAATAAGGGGCAGCCCATCACGGACACGATAAAGCGCATCGCGAAAAACGGCGAGGCGGTGTGGCTGCAGGGCACCTACGCGCCGGTGCTGAATAAACAGGGTAAGGTGGTGGAAATCGTCAAGATCGCCAGCGAAGTGACCGAGCGAGTGACCCAGGCGCAGGAACACCGCAGCCTGCTGGCGGCGCTGAATCGATCGATGGCGATGATCGCTTTCACGCCGCAGGGCACCATTGTCAGCGCCAACGACAATATGCTGGCGCTGATGGGCTATCGTCTGGAAGAGGCATGCGGGCAGTCGCATGCGGTGCTGTGCCCGCCGGCGTTCGCCGCTTCCGACGATTATCGGCGGCATTGGCAGCGCCTGGCGCGCGGCGAGTTCATCACCGGGCGTTTTGAGCGCGTCAACCGGCGCGGCGAACGGGTATGGCTGGAGGCCAGTTACAACCCGATCCTCGACAATGAAGGCCAGGTGGTGAAAGTGGTGAAGATTGCCCAGGACATCACCCGGCTAATGCAACAGCAGCAGCACGAAGAAGAGATGGTGCGCAACGCGCATCATCTGTCGCTGGATACCGATCGGCAAGCGGCGCAGGGCGCGGTCATCGTGCAGCAGGCGGTGAAAGGCATGCAGCAGGTCGAAGCGGCGGCGCGCGAAACGTCGGGCGTGGTCACCGAGCTCGGCAAGTGCTCTCAGCAGATCGGCACCATCGTCGAAGCCATTCGTAAAATCGCTGCCCAAACCAACCTGCTGGCGATTAACGCCTCCATCGAAGCCGCTCACGCCGGTGAGCACGGGCGCGGTTTTGCGGTGGTGGCCAATGAAGTGCGCACGCTGGCGGAGCAGTCGCGCAAGGCGGCGACCGAGATCGAACGCATGACCAAGTCTATCCAGCAAGGCGTGGCGGCGGCGATCGCCGGCATGGCGACCTGCGTGGAACAGGCCGGCGGCGGTGTGGCATTGACCCACGATGCCGGAGAAGTGATCAACCAGGTCAATATCGGCATGCATGACGTCGTGAAGCTGATGCAGGCGTTTACGTCGGTGAAACAAGGCGACGCGTTGCACTGAGTCTGCCGGACGCCGCCCCTGAAAGCGGGGCGGCGTTTTTATATTCCCGCCGATTCGCACGCCGTTGAGCTGCGGTTCAATTTTACCGGTCTATGCTAAACTTAATGTGAACGAACGTTCGTTCATGTCAATTTATGGCGCCAGGCGCCCCCTTCACCGTTTCGGGAACTGACGATGGGAAACCGAGAAAAGATTGTTGAGGCCGCGCTGCACAGCTTTACCCATAAGGGATTTCACCAGACCAGCATGCGGGATATCGCCCAGGCGGCGGGCGTCAGCGTGGGCAACCTCTATAACCATTTTTCCGGCAAGGAGGCGCTGATCGGCGAGATCGCGCTGCTGGAAAACGGTGTATTCGCCGAGTTCGCCGCCGGATTATTGGCCGACAGAAAGCGGCCGAAAGAGGCGCTGTCGGCCTTTTTCACCGCCTATCACGCTTTTGTCGCCGAACCGGACAATGTGCAACTGTCGGCGGAGATTGTGGCTGAAGTGGCGCGTAACCCGGCATTGGCCGAACCGTTCAGCGCCAACCAGCGGCAGTTGATTGAGGCGCTGGCGACGACGATCGCCGAAGCTCAGCAAATCGGCGAGATAGCGCCGGCGATAGCGCCCTTGCCGCTCGCGCAACTGGTGCTGGACGTGATCGAAAGCCAGGCCTGGCGGCAGGCGATCTTCGCGTCGCCTTCGCCGGAGGCGATCACGCCGGTGCGGCTGTTGGAGCAACTGCTCTACCGCCAACCCTAGTCGAGGTTGATATGTTGCACATTGAGCCTTATCGCGACGCTGACCGGCTGCAAACGGCGGCGTTGATCTACGCCGCGTTCAGCGACAAATTCCAGCGCGCGCGCCGTCTGAGCGCCCGCCTTCAGTGGCGTCTGTTCTATCGGCTGTGGCGTTGGCGGCAAAGCGGCAGCCGGGAGCGCAGCTTCGTGGTGAAACAGAATGAACAGGTGGTGGCGGCTTTTGCCCTCAATGCGGCCGAGGCAGAGGGCGACGGCGGGTTGCGCCCGCGCGCATTGCCGATTTGGCGGCTGTGTCGCCGCTATGGCTGGCTGAACGTTTGGCGCATGTATCTGCAAATGGTGGTGTTGCAGCATGCCCCGGCGGCCGATGAGCTGTATCTCTCTTACCTGGCGGTGGCGGAGAATCAGCGCGGCAAAGGGGTGGGCAGGCGGCTGCTGCAGTGGATGAACGGCTACGCCGCCGAACAAGGCGCAGGCCGGCGCCTGAGCCTGCACGTCAGCCGGCGCAACGTGGATGCGCAGCGTCTGTACCGGCGCTGCGGCTTTCAGGTGCGACGCGAAGAGCATTACGCCTTGCTGGGGCTGCTGTTCGGCCAGGCCGATTGGATATTGATGGAGAAACGCAACGGGGAGACGACGTGCGCAAAATAGGGCTGCGCCTCGTGGCGCTGGTTTTGGCGGCGCTTGGCTGGGTGATTTACGTCAACGACTTTCGCTTTGTCACCGAACCGGTCGCGGTGTCCGCCGGCGGCAATCGGTTGACCGGCACGCTGGTGCTGCCGGAGCATGCGCCGTTCAAGCCCGGCGTGGTGGTGTTCGTGCACGGCGATGGGCCGGCCAACGCCAGCCGCGACGAAGGCTATTACGGCATTTGGGAGGCGATGGCGCAGCAAGGCTATGCGGTTTTATCCTTCGATAAGCCGGGCGTTGGCGGCTCCGGAGGTAACTGGCTGCATCAGACCATGGCGGATCGCGCGCGGGAAACCGCCGATATCATCGACTGGGTCCGGCGAGACGGGCGCTTCGATGCGCGCTGCGTGGGGTTGTGGGGAACCAGCCAGGCGGGGTGGGTGATGCCGGAGGTGGCGCGTTTGCGCCCCGACATCGCCTTCACGCTGGCGTTGGCGCCGGCGATCAACTGGTTGCGACAGGGGCGCTATAACACCCGGGCGGCGATGGCGGCGGCGGGGGATGATGAAGCGCAGATCCAGGCGCGCGAGGCGCATTGGCGCCATATCCAAACGCTGCTCGAACAACCGGACGGCTACGCGCAGTACCGACGTGAGTATGGCGCCGCCGCCGCATTGAGCGCCGACCGCTGGCGCTTTATCCGCGCCAACATGGCCAGCGACGCGACGGCGGGATTGCGGCATTTCGCCACGCCGGTGCACCTGATCCTGGGCGGGCGCGACGTCAACGTGGACGCGGACGAAACCGAGCGTGTGTATCGGCAAACGATCCCGGCCTCGCTGCTGACGGTGACGCGCATCGACGAGGCCGATCACGTGATGGTCAAGCCGCTGTTCGCGCGCCATCCGTGGCTGATCAACGTGGTGGGCCTGTTTGCCCCGCGCTCGGTGCAATACGACGCCTACCGGCAGGACGTGGCGGCCTTCCTGGCCGCTCAGCCCTGCGGGCGCGGGCGCTAACCTCAGATCGCCGCGGGCGGCGCCTGCTCGTCATGCGGCTGCGGCGCGCGGGAAATCTGCATCGCCTGCTGCGGCATGCCGATGCCGGCCCGATCGAAATGGATTTTCACCAGCCGGTCGAGGGCGTATTGCACCACCCACTGTTTCAGCGCCTGCGTGCGCACCGTCACGCGGGTGGTGAACGAGCGATCGCCCAGCGCCACCACGCCGTTGAAGACCGGCTCGCCAATCAGGAAATGCTTCACCTGTTCATCCTGCTTCAGCGCCTCGATGGCCTGATGCAGCACCGCATTGACCCGATCGATGTCCTCGTCGCGGCTGACGGTGTAATTGGCGCGGTATACCCCGAACTCACGCGCATAGTTGGCCAGCGTGGTGATCGAAGAGTACGGCACGATGTGATAGACGCCGTAGTCGTCGCGCAGGCCGATCGAGCGGATGGTCATGCGCTCCACGGTGCCGGTGATGCCGCTGACGGTCACGTATTCGCCGGTGTTCATGCCGTTTTCAAACTGGATGAACACGCCGGTGATCACGTCTTTCACCAGCGTCTGGGCACCGAAGCTGATGGCCAGCCCCAGCGCGCCGGCGCCCGCCAGCAGCGGCGCGATGTTCAGTCCGACCTGCGACAGCACGATCATCACGGTGATGGTGCTGATCACGATAGCCAACACGTTGCGAAACAGCGTCAGCAGCGTGCGTTCGCGCGCGCTCGGCCGCACGCCGTTGCTCAGCTCCAGCGCCAGGCGGTGCTCGATGATGCTGGCCATCAGCGTCCAGCTGAACACGGCGATCAACAGGATCAGCAGAATATGCACCAGCCCGCCGAGCGTCCGCTGGCCATTTTCGCTGCCCGCCCACTGGTACAGATTAATCAGATGCCAGGCATCGAGCAGGAACAGCGTCACCGCCAGCACCACCATCACCCGCAGTATCTTCAGCCCGTTCGGGATGTAGGAGTTGATGCGCCGCTCGAGCATCGGGTAGCGCAGATTGACGTCGGTCGGCAGTGAAATGCGGCGGAAAATCCAGCGGGTCAGCATGCCGGACAGCAGCGCGCCGACGCCGACCACCAACAGGCTTTTCACCGTGGCGCTCATCATAAAGCGCAGGCTGTTGCCGATGTCGAACTGGGACAGCACGAACAACACCAGAAAATAGGCGATCGCCAGCAGATGCCAGATATGCCCCAGGCCGCGCAGGATCACGCTGAAAAACGCCATCGACCGTTCGGCCAGCAGGTTGATCTGTTGCTGTATCGGCTTGCGGTTGTGCAGGATCAGCCAAAGGGCGTACAGCGTCAGCGCCAGCATCACCACCAGGTTGACGGTGGCGGCGGCCGGGTAGCTTATTTGTACCGCCACCACCGGCACCACCACCATCAGGCCGTAGCCGATCAGGCCGCTGAGCCAGGCGAGGCGCGTGTTCCAGTAGTGCGCGCTCCGGTCGCTGAAGGGGAAGGGGCGCAGATAGTCGAAGTTGGGGGCGAAAATCAGCCGCAGCACCGCCTTGAAAAATTCAATCACCGCGAAGGCGCTGAGAAACAGGGTCTGCAGCCGCAGAATGGTGGCGCTGTCGGCGTGGACGTGGCGGGCGAACAGATTGCCCGCCGCCAGCGCCAGCAGCAGCACCAGCAGATCGATGGCGAAAGCGCCGAGAATGGCGGCGGGGCGCTGATACCACGGGCCGCGCTGTAGCCGCGCATTGTGTCCCCAACTGCCCATGCGTTTGTACAGCGGCGCGATCAGCCGCCGGATCAGGTGGAACAGCGCAAAGGTGACCGCCACCGTCAGCAGAAAGTAGCCCAGCGCGCGGAAAAAGCCGGCGGGATTGAAAACGCGCTTCGGGCCGGAGTCGATCAGCTTTTGCAGCGCGCCGAGCTTTTGGTTAAAGGTGCCGATGCCTTCCTGCGCCAGCGAGTTCAGACTGTCGCTCAGCGTAGCGGGCGTCGATTCTTCCGGCGTTGCCGGCGCGGCGGCGGGGGCGTCGCCGGCGGTCTGTTTCAGGTGGTTGATGAGTTCCGCGCGCGCTTTGTCGTCTTGCAGCAGATCGGCCAGCGCGGCGTAGGCGGCTTTCTGCTGCTCGCTCTTGTCGGCGGGCGCGGGCGGCGCATTTTGCGCCAGGGCCGGTGGTGCGAAGACGTTCAGGGCCAGCAACAGCAGCAGGAAAAGCAGGTGTTCTCGCAGATGAGAACCTCGTCGGGAGTATGCGTTTGGCGGCATGGTTCCTCTCTTTGGCGTTCTGTGATCGGCGGATATAAAAGCAATACGATGAAAAACAATGAATATAGTAGGAAAGGTGGCGCGACGGGGCGTGGGAGAGCGTGCGGAATGAAAGCGGCG
>NZ_JVEL01000055.1:0-5835 GCF_001076875.1 Serratia sp. 506_PEND | reverse complement strand
CTTCCAGCTCGGGATAACGGGTGCGCAGCAGCTGCGCGGTTTTGAGGAAGTCGGCGCTCAGCATCTCGACTTCGGCGCCGCGGCTGCCCGGCAGCAAGGCCAAACAGCGCGCCTGCGGAGCGATGCCAAGCTGAGCGCGCGCCGCCAGCCGGTCGGGCTGCAACGGCATGGCGTCCGCCATGGTGTGGCCAATAAACCGGCAAGGCACGTTGAAACGATCGTAAAACGCTTTTTCGAAAGGGAGAAAGGCCAGCACCAGATCGGTGGCTTTGCCTATTTTGAAAACGCGCTTTTGCCGCCAGGCCCATACGGAAGGGCTGACGTAGTGGATGGTGCGAATGCCGCGCTGTTTGAGGCGGCCTTCCAGCGTGATGTTGAAGTCCGGCGCGTCGATGCCGACAAACACGTCCGGCCGCAGCTCACCGAAGCGGCGGGTGAGATCCTTGCGGATCTTCAACAGGCGTGGCAAGCGCTCAAGCACTTCCACCACGCCCATGACCGCCAGCTCTTCCATTTCGTACCAGGCTTCGCAGCCTTCGGCCTGCATCAGCGGGCCGGCGACGCCAACAAAACGCGCGTCGGGGATCTGCGCCTTGAGCGCACGGATCAAGCCGGCGCCGAGAATGTCACCGGAGGTTTCTCCGGCGACCAGTCCGATAGTCAATGGACGATTCGACATAACTCAGCGAATGATGCCACGGGTGGAACGGGTGAAGAAATCGAGGTATTGCTGCACCACCGGCTGTTCTTTGGCCAGGGCTTCGATTTCCGCTTTCGCTTCATCCAGCGTTTTCTCGCTGCGATACAGGATTTTGTAGGCGTTGCGGATTGCCTGCATTTCATCCTTGTCAAAACCGCGGCGCTTCAGGCCGACCGCGTTGACGCCGAACGGCGTAGCGTGGTTGCCCTGAGCGATGACGAAAGGAGGCACGTCCTGAGCGACACCGGAACAACCGCCTACCATCACATGCGCGCCGATAATGCAGAACTGGTGGATCGCCGTCATGCCGCCGATGATGGCGTGATCGTCGATTTCCACATGCCCCGCCAGCGTGGCGTTGTTGGCCAGCACGCAAGCATTGCCGACCACGCAATCGTGGGCGATGTGCACGTTGACCATCAGCAGGTTGTCGTTGCCCACTTTGGTCAGGCCGGTGCCCTGCGCGGTGCCGCGATGAATGGTCACGCTTTCGCGGATGCGGTTGCGATCGCCCACTTCAACGCGCGTCGGTTCGCCCGCGTATTTCAGATCCTGATTCACTTCGCCGATAGAGGCGAATTGATAAATCTGATTATCGCAGCCAATCTTGGTAATGCCGTTCACCACCACGTGGGATTTCAGCACCGTGCCGGCGCCGATTTCCACCTGGGAGCCGACGTAGCAGAAAGGGCCGATATGCACGTTGGCACCGATCACGGCGCCCTCTTCGACTATCGCGCTAGGATGGATAAAGGCGGTTTGGTCAATCACGGATTAAGCCTCCCGGCTGCGGGCACACATCATGGTTGCTTCGCAGACAATTTTACCGTCAACGGTCGCCACGCCTTTGAAGCGAGTCAGACCGCGGCGAGTTTTCTCGAAGGTGACTTCCATGACCATCTGATCGCCTGGCACCACAGGGCGCTTGAAGCGTGCTTCGTCGATACCGGCGAAGTAATACAGCTCGCCCGGCTCCAGTTTGCCGACGCTTTTAAACGCCAGGATACCGGTGGCCTGCGCCATGGCTTCCAGGATCAATACGCCTGGGAAAATCGGTTTGCCAGGGAAATGGCCCTGGAAAAACGGTTCATTCACCGATACGTTCTTCACCGCACGCAGATATTTGTGCTCTTCAAACTCGAGGACGCGGTCGACCAGCAAGAACGGATAACGGTGAGGAAGCAGATCCAAAATTTCTGCAATATCCAGAGTATGAGTGTCAGTAGTCAAAATACTCTTCCTGTCTCTAAAAACTGATGGCATCAACAACACGGCCTGCGCTGACCCCAAAAGGAGATCATCATGCAGGCCGCAAATTAACATCTCTTTGCGCTTTTGGTCTCACGACCAACGCGTTTCGTTTTGTACCCGCCAGGGCGGGCGGCAATGATTAGTCTTTTCCGACTTTACGTTCGACAGCTTTCAAGCGTTTGCTGATCTCATCGATATTCATCACCAACGCAGCGGTTTTACGCCAAACCTTGTTAGGCTGCAACGGAATGCCCGAAGAGTATACCCCAGGTTCGGTGATTGGTCGCATAACCATTCCCATTCCGGTAACAACAACCTTGTCGGCAATCTCCATGTGACCGTTGATCACGCTGGCGCCGCCGATCTGGCAGTAGCGGCCGATTTTCAGGCTGCCGGCCATGATCACACCGCCGGCGACGGCGGTATTGTCGCCAATCACGACGTTATGTGCAATCTGGCATTGGTTGTCGATGATAACACCATTCCCGATTTGGGTGTTATCCAAAGCGCCGCGGTCAATGGTGGTGCAAGCGCCGATTTCGACGCGATCGCCGATAATCACCGTGCCCAACTGAGGGATCTTGATCCACTCGCCGCGCTCATTCGCATAGCCGAAACCGTCCGCGCCGATCACGGTGCCCGACTGAATCAGGCAGCGCTGGCCGATTTCGACCGCATGATAAATCGTTACGTTCGCCCACAGACGCGTACCCGCGCCGATGCGTGCGTGTTTGCCGATGAAGCAGCCCGGGCCGATAACCACGTTATCGCCAAGCACCGCACCTGACTCGATCACCGCGTTCGCCCCAATGGCGACGTTCTGCCCCAGCTGCGCTTCAGGCGAGATCACCGCGCTTGGCGCGATATCCTGCGCCGGCGCCGGCGTAGTGTCCATCAGTTGCGCCATGCGCGCGTAGGTCAGATAAGGGTTTTTAACCACCAGCGCCGCAGCACGGCAGTGTGGTAAATCCGCTTCGGTAAGCACCACGGCGCTTGCCTGGCAGGAAGACAGCTGCTCTTGATAGCGGCTGTTTGACAAAAACGTGATTTGGCCAGGCTGTGCCGAATGCATAGAAGCAATGCCGGTGATGACGAGATCGCCATCACCGTGCAATTGTGCATCCAACTGCTGCGCTAAATCAGCCAGTCGAATTGAAAGCATGTGTTATTTAACCTGTTTCAGCACGTCAGCAGTGATATCTTTGGAAGAGTCTGCATAGGCAACGGCGTTGGCGTCGATCACCACGTCATAACCGCCTTTGCTGGCGACAGATTTCACCGCGTCCTGAATGCGGCTCAGGATCTTGTTACGTTCTTCCATCTGGCGACGGCGGTTGTCCTGCTCGAAAGCCTGGGCTTTCTGAGAGAACTGCTCGCGTTGCGCCATCACGTCTTTTTCCAACTTGCTGCGGTCGCTGGCTTTCATGGTAGCGCCGTCACGCTGCAGACGTTGCATTTTGGTCTGCAGGCTACGTTCCATGTTCTGGAGTTCGCTTGCACGGCCTTTAAACTCGTTTTCCAGCTGTTTAGCGACCGCTTCGCGGGCCGGCAGCTGTTGGAAAATGCTGGAGACGTTAACGACAGCGATCTTATCTGCTGCCTGAACGCCAGCTGAAGCAGCCATTGCTAAACCGAGGCCTGCGGCACACAACCACTTTTTCACTATAAACTCCTTACCATCACCCATTTGTGTCATATGACACTGAAGTACACAATTTGCCAGACTTGTCCCACCAAACAATGAGAATCATCTCCCTCTGCCGGCGGGCGCCTGGCCATTGCGATTCTTAATAACTGTTATGCCCAGAGGCGAGACCCGTTACCAGGTCTTACCGATGTTAAACTGGAACTGTTCGGACTTGTCGCCTTCGTATTTCTTGATCGGGTTGGCGTAAGAGAACACCAACGGCCCCAGTGGCGACATCCACTGCAGCGCGATACCGGCGGAAGAACGAATATTGCTGGCTTTGCTGTAGTCCGGCACGCCGTACATCAGCGTTTCGTTGGTATTCTTCCACTTGGTGTCCCACACGGTACCGGCATCGATGAACAGCGACGTCCGCACCGAGTTGGCGTACTTCTCGCTGATGAACGGCGTCGGGGTGATCAGCTCCAGGCTGGCGACCGCCATGGCGTTACCGCCCACCGCGTCATCCGAGCTACAGATGCTCTGACGATCGGTCGTGCTGCCGGCGTTGAACTGACACTGGTACGAGTTGGAGTTGTAGTACACCGCCTTCGGACCAATGGTGTTGGACTGGAAGCCGCGCACGGTGCTCGAACCACCGGCGTAGAAGTTCTCGTAGAACGGCATTTCCTTGCCGCCCAGCCCATCCGCGTAACCCAGACGGCCACGGCCCAACAGCACCCAGGTGCGATCGTCGTTGATCGGCACGTACTGTACGCTGTCCAGCGTCACCTTGTAGTATTCGTTGTCCGAGCCCGGAATGGTGACCTTGCCGTTCAACGTGGTGCGGTTACCCGAGGTCGGGAAGTAGCCGCGGTCCAGGTTGTTGTAAGTCCAGCCCAGGTTCAGCGTAAAGTCATCGGTCGAGTAGCTGGCGCGGTCGGTCTTGTTCGCATCCACGCCCATCGAGTCGAGGTAACGCCACATGGCGATCTGCGGCTGCATGTTCGACAGGCCGTTGTGGACGTAGCCCAGGCCGGTACGCAACGAGTTGTTTTCGTTGATCGGGAAGCCCAGCGTACCGTCGATACCGTAACTCTTGTTGGTATAGTCCGACAGATCCGCGTCATCCGCCTTAAAGTCGTTGTAGAAGATGCGGCCACCCAGGCTCACACCGTCAACGGTGAAGTACGGGTTGGTGACCGACAGTTCGGTATAGGTCTGGTAGTCGTTCTTGGTGCCGCTGATGCCGACCGAGTAGCCGGTACCCAACCAGTTATCCTGCTGCACGCCGGCCTGGAAGCTGACGCCGCTCTCGGTGCCGTAACCGACGCCGAAGTTGAAGGTACCGGTGTTGCGTTCTTTCACCTTGTAGGTCACATCGACCTGATCGGCGGTGCCCGGCACGCGCTGGGTTTCCACGTCAACCGTTTCGAAGTAGCCCAGACGGTTCAGACGCTCTTTGCCCTGCTCGACCTGCTCGTTGCCGAGCCAGGCGCCTTCCATCTGGCGCATTTCGCGACGCAGTACGGAATCCTTGCTGGTGTCGTTGCCTTCGAACTTGATGCGACGCACGTAGAAGCGGTTGCCCGCGTCAACGTTGACGTGCAGTTTGACGGTTTTATCCGCGTCGTTGATCTCAGGCTGAGTGCCGACGCGCGGGTAGGCGTAACCATAACGGCCCAACATCGTTTTGATGTTGTCTTCCATTTTGGTCACCTTGCTGCCGTTGTACAGCTCGCCTGGCTCAATTTTGGTGATCTGAGCGACTTCCGCCGAGTGGCCGGCCAGATTGCCGTTCACGACAACATCGGAAAGTTTGTACTGCTCGCCTTCGGTGATGTTGATGGTGATGTAGATGCCTTTTTTATCCGGCGTCAGGCTCACCTGGGTAGAATCGATGTTAAAGCGGGCATAGCCGCGATCCAGATAGAAGCTGCGCAGGGTTTCGAGATCGCCCGCCAGTTTTTGCTTCTGGTATTTGCGATCGCCGACCAGGTTCCACCACGGCACTTCATCACGCAGTTGGAAGCGTGAGATCAGTTCGTCGTTGGTGAAGGCATGGTTGCCGACGATGTTGATTTGTTGAATCTTGGCGGAGACCCCTTCCGTGAACACCAGTTTCAGGTCGACACGGTTACGCGGCAACGGCGTGACTACGGCTTTCACCGAGGCGCTGTATTTACCGACGCTGTAGTAGAAGTCTTCCAGCCCTTTTTCAATGCTGGAGATCGTGGTGCGGTCGAGCGCCTCGCCC
>NZ_JVEL01000054.1:0-3231 GCF_001076875.1 Serratia sp. 506_PEND | reverse complement strand
CGCACGTCACCGAGTACGATCCGGCCAAATCGCGCGAGATGCTGCGGCAGGCCGGCGTCAGCCAGCTGAACCTGAAGCTGTGGGTGCCGACCGCCTCGCAGTCTTACAACCCGAGCCCGCTGAAAACCGCCGAACTGATCCAGGCCGATCTCGGCCAGGTGGGCATCAACGTCACCATCGTGCCGGTGGAGGGCCGTTTCCAGGAAGCGCGCCTGATGGAGATGAACCACGATCTGACCCTGACCGGCTGGGCCACCGACAGCAACGATCCGGACAGCTTCTTCCGGCCGCTGCTGAGCTGCGCGGCAATCCGTTCGCAAACCAACTATGCTCACTGGTGTGATCCGGGCTTTGACGAAGTGCTGCAGAACGCGCTGCTGTCGCAGCAGCTGTCTCAGCGCATCGACAACTACCGCAAGGCGCAGAAAATCCTCGAGCAGCAATTGCCGGTGCTGCCGCTGGCGTCTTCCCTGCGCCTGCAGGCCTATCGTTACGACATCAAGGGATTGGTGCTGAGCCCGTTCGGCAACGCCTCGTTCGCCGGGGTGTACCGTGAATCCGCGCCGGAGGTGAAAAAGTGATTATCTTTACCCTGCGCCGCATTCTGCTGCTGCTGATCACGCTGTTCTTCCTGACGCTGGTCAGCTTCAGCCTGAGCTATTTCACGCCGCGCGCGCCGCTGAACGGCGCCGCCCTGCTGGACGCCTATCAGTTCTACTTCGTCAGCCTGCTGCACTGGGACTTCGGCGTCTCCAGCATCAACGGCCAGGCGATCAGCGAACAGCTGCGCGAAGTGTTCCCGGCCACCATGGAACTGTGCCTGCTGGCCTTCGCCCTGGCGCTGTTCATCGGCATTCCGCTGGGCATCATCGCCGGCGTGCTGCGCGGCAAGTGGCAGGACACCGCCATCAGCACCTTCGCGCTGCTGGGCTTTTCGATGCCGGTGTTCTGGCTGGCGCTGCTGCTGATGCTGTTCTTCTCGTTGCATCTGGGCTGGCTGCCGGTTTCCGGCCGTTTCGATCTGCTGTATCAGGTGAAACCCATCACCGGTTTCGCGCTGATCGACGCCTGGCTGTCGGACTCGCCGTACCGCGCCGAGATGATCGGCAGCGCGCTGCGCCACATGATCCTGCCGATCGCCGCGCTGGCGGTGGCGCCCACCACCGAAGTGGTGCGCCTGATGCGCATCAGCACCGACGACGTGCTGAGCCAAAACTACATCAAGGCCGCCGCCACCCGCGGCCTGTCGCGCTTCACCATCATCCGCCGCCACGTGTTGCACAATGCGCTGCCGCCGATCGTGCCCAAGCTGGGGCTGCAGTTCTCCACCATGCTCACGCTGGCGATGATCACCGAAGTGGTGTTCAGCTGGCCGGGCCTCGGCCGGTGGCTGATCAACGCCATTCGCCAGCAGGACTATGCGGCGATCTCCGCCGGCGTGATGGTGGTCGGCACGCTGGTGATCACCATTAACGTTCTGGCCGACATTCTGGGTGCGGCAACCAACCCGCTGAAACATAAGGAATGGTATGCCCTTCGATAACGTATACCGCGAGAAAAAGATGCCGAGCCCGCTGCGCTACACCTGGCGGATTTTCTACGGCGATGCGCTGGCGATGATCGGTTTTTACGGCGTGATCGCCCTGCTGCTGCTGTCGCTGTTCGGCAGCCTGCTGGCGCCCTATGCGCTGGATCAGCAGTTCCTCGGCTATCAACTGCTGCCGCCGTCCTGGTCGCGCTACGGCAACGTGTCGTTCTTTCTCGGCACCGACGATCTCGGGCGCGACATCCTCAGCCGCCTGTTGACCGGCACCGCCGCCACCTTCGGTTCCGCGCTGGCGGTGACGCTGGCCGCGGCATTCTGCGGGGTGATCCTCGGCGTGTTCGCCGGCGTCACCCACGGGCTGCGCTCGGCGGTGCTTAACCACATTCTCGATACCCTGCTGTCGATTCCGTCGCTGCTGCTGGCGATCGTGGTGGTGGCGTTTATCGGCCCCAAACTGGAACACGCCATGCTGGCGGTGTGGCTGGCTCTGCTGCCGCGCATGGTGCGCACCATCTACAGCGCGGTGCACGATGAGCTGGAGAAAGAGTACGTGGTGGCGGCGCGGCTTGACGGCGCTTCCACGCTGCAGATCCTGTGGTATGCGGTCATGCCGAACATCGCGGCGGTGCTGGTGACCGAATTCACCCGCGCGCTGTCGATGGCTATTTTGGATATCGCCGCGCTCGGCTTCCTCGATCTCGGCGCGCAGTTGCCTTCTCCTGAATGGGGAGCGATGCTCGGCGATTCGCTCGAGCTGGTGTACGTCGCGCCCTGGACGGTGATGCTGCCCGGCGCGGCCATCCTCGTCAGCGTGCTGCTGGTTAACCTGTTGGGCGACGGTATGCGCCGCGCAATCAATGCTGGGGTGGAATAATGCCGTTACTCGATATCCGCAATCTGACGATTGAATTTATGACCGCCGAAGGGCCGGTCAAGGCGGTCGATCGCGTCAGCATGACGCTGACCGAGGGCGAGGTGCGCGGCCTGGTGGGCGAATCGGGCTCCGGCAAGAGTCTGATCGCCAAAGCCATCTGCGGCGTGACCAAAGACAACTGGCGCGTCACCGCCGATCGTTTCCGCTTCGACGACATCGATCTGCTGCAGCTGAGCCCGCGCGAGCGGCGCAAGCTGGTGGGCCACAACGTCTCAATGATCTTCCAGGAGCCGCAGTCCTGTCTCGACCCTTCCGAGAGCATCGGCCGCCAGCTGGCGCAGGCCATCCCAGGCTGGACCTACAAGGGCCACTGGTGGCAGCGCTTCAACTGGCGCAAACGCCGCGCCATCGAGTTGCTGCACCGCGTCGGCATCAAGGATCATGACGACATCATGGGCAGCTTCCCGTACGAGCTGACGGAAGGCGAGTGCCAGAAAGTGATGATCGCCATCGCGCTGGCCAACCAACCGCGCCTGCTGATCGCCGATGAGCCGACCAACGCCATGGAACCGACCACGCAGGCGCAGATTTTCCGCCTGTTGGCGCGCCTCAACCAGAACAACAACACCACCATTCTGCTGATCAGCCACGACCTGCAGATGATGAGCAAGTGGGCCGATCGGGTGAACGTGCTGTACTGCGGGCAAACGGTGGAGAGCGCCCAGTGCGAAGAACTGCTGGCGGCGCCGCACCACCCTTACACCCAGGCGCTGATCCGCGCCATGCCGGACTTCGGCCGCTCGCTGCCGCA
>NZ_JVEL01000053.1:0-716 GCF_001076875.1 Serratia sp. 506_PEND | reverse complement strand
TGGGTAGATTTTTCGCCGGTGTAGATTTCCATCCAGGAGATTTTACGTTCGCCGTGGTAAGCCTTTTTAACGGCCGCATCAACCACGTGGATCATGGCAGGAGTCACGTCAACGCCGATGCCGTCGCCTTCGATGAACGGGATGATCGGGTTATGAGGAACAACCAGTTTACCCTGGGCGTCAACCGTGATTTTTTTACCTTCTGCCGGAACAACTACTTTGCTTTCCATCAACCTCTCCTTCAAGCGCAATTTTGTTAATGCTTTGTAAGATGCGTGTAGATACTACTTGAATATTCGGTCCGCGCCAATCCGAAACGGATTCGGTTATAATGCGCTTATCATCCGTAATCTCAACCGTTATGAAAAAATTCTCTGTTAGAAATCACAACGTTAAACGATTCAGCAAGCCGAATGCCGCCAAACCCGCCGCGCCGAAGGGGCCGCGCCGCATTGTGTTATTCAACAAGCCCTTCGACGTGCTGCCGCAGTTCACCGACGAAGCCGGCCGCGCCACGCTGAAAGAATACATCCCCTTCCCCGACGTTTACGCCGCCGGGCGCCTGGATCGCGACAGCGAAGGGCTGCTGGTGCTGACCAACGACGGCCAGCTGCAGGCGCAGCTCACCCAGCCGGGCAAGCGCACCGGCAAAATCTATTATGTGCAGGTCGAGGGCGCGCCGCAGGAGAGCGATCTGGCGCCGCTGCGCAGCGGCG
>NZ_JVEL01000052.1:0-4218 GCF_001076875.1 Serratia sp. 506_PEND | reverse complement strand
AAGGAAACTTAAGCGGGCTTTTTGCTGTTGGGCGGTCATAATCGGTGATCCCTACGCCCTCCCTACCCGACACCGTTCAGCCATCCGTTGAACGGGTCAGTTTCTCCCATTGTTTAATTTCCTGACCTAACGCCTCGAGCTTTTGCCGCACCAAACTTAATGCGTCACTGCCTAACAACAGATGCGTTGGCGGGGTCTGGCTCTCGATCAATGCCAGCATGGCGTGAGCCGCCTTCACCGGATCGCCGAGTTGCTTGCCGCTTTTTTCCTGGCGCGCCTGACGAACAGGTTCAAATAACGCGTCATAGTCCGGGAGACGGCGAGGGCTGCGTACCATTGAACGCCCGGCCCAGTCCGTTCGAAACGAACCGGGCGCCACTGCGGTCACGTGTATGTTGAACGGGGTAAGCTCCTGACTTAACGCTTCTGATATCCCTTCCAGTGCAAATTTGCTGCCGCAGTAATAGCTGATACCGGGCAAGGTAATGAAACTGCCCATTGAGGTGATATTGATAATGTGGCCGCGACGGCGCTGGCGCATGCCCGGCAGCACGGCTTTGATCATCGCCACCGCGCCAAACACATTGACGTCAAACTGGCGGCGCAGCTCTGCAAGCGGGGATTCTTCCAGAATGCCTTCGTGGCCGTAACCGGCATTGTTCACCAGCACATCTATCGGACCGACGGCGGACTCAATCTCTCCAACCACCTCATCAATACGCTCAACGTCCGTGACATCAAGCAGATAGCCAAAAGCCCGCTGCGTATCGAGCGCGCCGAAAGCCTGCAGCGCTTCGCTGTTGCGCACCGTCCCTACAACCCGATGCCCTACGGCAAGGGCCTCCCGTGCCAGCGCCTGGCCAAAGCCACTGCTGACGCCAGTGATTAAAATCGTTTTTGCAGATGCCATAAAAAGAACTCCCATGAACCAAGAAGGTTGCATGGTATTCTCTGCTCTGCCGCATTTTTAGGCCGTATCTTCTCTTTTTCTTGCCTGATTTTATGAGGTGGTGGGATGTCCGACATGATTGCCCTGATGAATAGACTTGCGGTGCAAGAGGGATACAACCTCACTGCCCTACCTGATGTGCGAATTTTGCGTTCCGATCGCCCGCTTGCCAGAACGCCGGTGCTGTACGATCCGGGGATCGTGATTGTCTGCCAGGGCAGCAAACGCGGTTATTTCGGTCAACAGACCTATTTATATGATGAGCAGCACTACCTGGCGGTTTCGGTGCCGGTGCCGTTTGTGATGGAAACCGACGCGTCGGCAGCGCATCCGCTGCTGGCGATTTATATACATCTGGATTTTCAGCTTGCCGCTGAACTGATGTTGCAGATTGAACAGCATGGCGCCCCGTATCCTCCCGTCGCGCCGCAAAGCATGATGTCGAGCCCCATGGACGGCGCGGTAAAAATGGCCGTACTTCGCCTACTTGACGTCCTGGACAACCCGCTTGAGGCGGCGATCCTCGGTCCGGCGCGGGTGCGTGAACTCTATTTCCGCGTGCTGACAGGCGCACAGGGCAACGCGATGCGTGCCGCGCTGGCCTTGCAAGGCCAGTTTGGCAAAATCGGTAAAGCGTTGCAGCACATCCACGCCACTTACGCGGAGCCGTTAACGCTGACGCAGCTGGCGATGCTGGCCGGCATGAGCGTGCCGACCTTTCATAGCCATTTCAAAGCGATAACGCAGATGCCGCCGATGCAGTATGTGAAATCGGTACGCTTGCACCAGGCACGGATGCTGATGGTGCGCCAACAAATCACCGCCGCCGCCGCGAGTTACGCCGTTGGCTATGAAAGCCCATCGCAATTTAATCGCGAATTCAAACGTCTGTTTGGCCTGCCACCGGCAGAGGAGATAAAACGCATGCAGCGTCACTTCGCCATTCCGCCCGCGCAGCCTGCCTCGGTATTTGTTTCATCGCACTGAGGCTTATTTGGTATGGCGAACGCGACCTTGAGGTATGAAGTGGTAACGTTTTTGGTGACCGATACCAGCAGCTTAGCTATCAAGCAACGCGCGCCCTTTTGCAGTTCACCAGCCGCAAGGAAGTAGAAGAATTGCATACCCTTTGCCGGGGACGGTTGCGTCTTTATCAAAGTACGCGCCGCCGATACCGAATCGCTGGAGAATTTCCTGATGAAGATCCAGAGCTTTGAGGGCGTACGCTCTGTGCGCAGCGACATCTCGCTTTCCACGTTTCTGGCGCGCGGGCCTTCGCCGGATTAAGGCGCACTGCTCTTCTGGCGTGAGGTGAAAAACGTCAACACTCCGGCGCAAAGCAGCAGCATGCTACTCATGGCAAAGGCGCTCTGCCAGCCGAGATGGTCAAACACCATGCCTCCTGTCGTTGAACCAAGCGCAATCGAGAGCTGAATCACCGCAACCATCAGTCCGCCCCCGGCTTCCGCATTGTCGGGAAGCGTGCGGGCAATCCATGTCCACCATCCCGTTGGGGCGGCGGTGGCTAGCATGCCCCAGAGACCTAACAGCAGCGAGACAGCCCAAACGTGATGCCCGGTAAGAATCAGGGCGACGGCAATGACGGCCATCATCCCAGGGATAACCATCAGCGTTAGGTAGAATTTCCTGTTGAGGAATGCCGAGACAACCAGCGTGCCAATAAAACCGGCCACGCCGATAATCAGTAAAATCAACGACAAGCCAGAGGAATCAACACGCGTCACCGTCTCCAGGAATGGGCGCACATAGGTAAATAGCGCAAACTGCCCCATAAAGAACAGGCCACAGGCCAGCATGCCAAGAGAGACAACAGGACGAGCGAACAGGCGGAGTACGGTTCCACGTGATGCAGGAGCTTTATTGCCGTTCATACCAGGCAAACTAACGCACTGCCAGATAAAGGCCACCACCGCGATCGGAACCAGGCACAAGAAAGCGCCTCGCCATCCGACAGTGGCGCCAAGGTAGCTCCCCAGCGGGGCTGCCACTACCGTCGCCAGCGCATTGCCGGCGTTGAAAATAGCCAGGGCACGCGCGACTTGATGTTGTGGCACCAGACGAATCGCCGTTGCCGCAGACATCGACCAGAACCCCCCGATCGCAATACCTATCATCGCGCGACCTGCCATATACACCAGATAACTGGAGGCCAGTGCGATAACGAGCCCCGACACGGCCATCAGAAACGTCATCCCCAGTAACAGGGACTTGCGATCCCTGTTTCCAGCCAGCGCCGAAAGCGTCAGGCTGGTCAGGACGGCCAGCGCGCCGGAGATGGCAATCCCCTGTCCTGCCAGTCCCTCCGTCACGCCTAAATCACGGGCAATCGGCGTAAGCAGGCTGACGGGCATAAATTCCGATGCAATCAGCACAAAGACGCATAGGGTCATGGCAAAAATGGCGCTCCAGTGAGCGTGCTGATTATTCGGTGATGGTGTTTGGCTAAGTATAGACATAGTCAGATTTCACAAAAGTCAGAATAAAGCCACCGCGTAGACAGGTGGCTTTTAATGTTGTCAGTAGAGGGTTTATTTCAGATTGGCTTTGAAAAATTGTTCGAACTTAGCGAAAGGTATTTTTCCGGCAACGTTATCGTACAGGTCCACATGATTTGCACCGGGGACAATCACCAGCTCTTTGTCTTTACTGCCGACCGCCTTATAAGCATCTTCGGCAAAATAGCGTGAATGCGCTTTCTCGCCGGTCACGATAAGCGTCGGGATGGTGATTTCACTGGCGTAGCTCAGCAGCGGCATATTCATAAACGACAGCGGCATCGTTGCCGTCCACGCTCCCTTAGAGTTAACGGAACGCGCGTGGAAACCGCGCGGCATGCGGTAGTAATCAAAGAACTCCTTCAGCACCGGATGCGGATCGGCCGGCAGGGTTTCTGGCAGAATGCGCTGACCCGCGCTGACCTTGCCATTTCTGTCGACGTTAATATCATGAGCGCCGTGAGCGAACGTTCCACTTTCCGCATCCTTCCAGCGCTGTTCATTCAGATACTGCAGAACGGCACGACGGTCAGCGGTGGAATAACGGTCTTTGCCATCCCCCACGCCATGGCCCATCGCCCGACTCATATCGTACATTACGCTTGTTGCCACTGCTTTAACGCGGGTATCCATCGCGGCGTCGTTTAACGCCATGCCACCCCAGCCGCAAATGCCGAGCAGCCCGATACGGTTGCGGTCCACCTCTTTTTGCAGCCCTAAGAAATCCACCGCCGCGCTGAAATCTTCCGTGTT
>NZ_JVEL01000051.1:0-10733 GCF_001076875.1 Serratia sp. 506_PEND | reverse complement strand
TTATAGGGAGTTCTCGGCGGGCCGCAACCCCTAAATGCAAAAAACTTTTCAAGCGCGTTTTTTTTCAACAAAAGGGCGAAAAAGCGGCGAATTTATGTCACTTTTTCAGGCAAACAGCCATAAAAGCTGGCGATCACTGGAGTAAAATAGAAATAACGATGTCAGTAAGGATCCGCAGCCATGCCGTTAAATGCACAACAACAGGCCGCCCAACGCAATCTTTCTTATCTGCTTGCAGAAAAACTCGGCCAACAAATTCTGGCAGGCGATTATCAGGCCGGCAGCATCCTGCCTGGTGAAATGGAACTGGGCGAGCAATTCGGCGTCAGCCGTACCGCGGTGCGCGAAGCGGTGAAGATGTTAGCCGCCAAAGGCATGTTATTGCCGCGCCCACGCATTGGCACCCGCGTGATGCCGCAAAGCCAATGGAATTTCCTCGATCAAGATTTACTGACATGGTGGATGACGCGGGAAAACTTCGATCAGGTGATGCAACACTTCCTTATCTTGCGCACCTCGCTGGAGCCGCAGGCCTGCGCGTTGGCGGCAAACCACGCCAGCCCGCAGCAAACCAAGTTGCTGGCGGGGCTGATGGCGGAAATGCGCGCGCTGCATACCCAGTTTGATCGCGAGCGTTGGATCCAGGTCGATACCCAATTCCACCAGCTCATCTACGAGGCCAGCGGCAACCCGTTCCTGACCTCGTTCGCCAACCTGTTCAGTTCGGTGTACCAAAGCTACTTCCGCGCCATCACCGGCAATGAAGTGATCAAGCTGCGCCATCATCAGGCTATCGTCGATGCGATACTCGCCGGAGACAGCGCAGGCGCCCTCGTCGCCTGCCAGGTACTGCTGAAAGAGAAAGACTAGACACGCTCCCCGCTTATATATAGAAGAAAGAGACGAGGGACAGACGACCATTTAACCAGGACCGACCATGACCCAATCCGCGCGCAGTATGGCAGGACTACCGTGGATCGCCGCAATGGCGTTCTTTATGCAGGCGCTGGACGCCACTATCCTCAACACCGCGCTGCCGGCGATCGCCCAAAGCCTGGGGCGTTCGCCGCTGGCGATGCAATCGGCCGTCATCAGCTACACGCTGACGGTGGCAATGCTGATCCCGGTCAGCGGCTGGCTGGCGGATCGCTTCGGCACTCGACGGGTATTCATCTTCGCCGTCACGTTATTCACCCTCGGTTCGCTGCTGTGCGCCTTGTCTCCTACGTTGAGCGCGCTGGTCGCCTCTCGCGTGCTGCAGGGCATCGGCGGCGCGATGATGATGCCGGTCGCGCGCTTGGCGCTGCTGCGCGCCTACCCGCGCAGCGAACTGCTGCCGGTGCTGAACTTCGTCACCATGCCCGGCCTGGTCGGGCCGATTCTGGGGCCGCTGCTGGGCGGCTGGCTGGTAACCTACGCCACCTGGCACTGGATTTTCCTGATCAATATCCCTATCGGTCTGCTCGGCATCTTCTATGCACGCAAATACATGCCGGACTTCACCACGCCCAAACGCCGCTTCGATTTCCTTGGCTTTATGCTGTTCGGCCTGAGTCTGGTGCTGATCTCCACCGGGCTGGAGCTGTTTGGCGAGCGGGTGCTGGCCAGCTACGTTTCGCTGGGCATTCTGCTCAGCGGCTTCGTAATGCTGTTCGGCTACATCGCGCACGCACGCCGCCATCCTCAGCCACTGATCGGTCTCGACCTGTTCAAAACCCGCACCTTCTCGGTCGGCATCGCCGGCAACGTCGCCTCCAGACTGGGCACCGGCTGCGTGCCGTTTTTAATGCCGCTCATGCTGCAGGTGGGATTCGGCTACACGGCGATCGTCGCCGGTTGCATGATGGCGCCAACCGCCATCGGCTCGCTGATGGCGAAATCCACCGTCACTCAGGTACTGCGCTGGTTCGGCTACCGTAAAACGCTGGTCGGCATCACCGTTATCATCGGGGTGCTGATCGCCCAGTTCGCCCTGCAAAGCCCGGGCATGCCGCTGTGGCTGATGATCCTGCCGCTGTTCGTGCTGGGCATGGCGATGTCCACCCAGTTCACCGCCATGAACACCATCAGCCTGGCGGATTTGAACGACGCCAACGCCAGCGCCGGCAACAGCGTCCTGGCGGTCACCCAACAGCTGTCCATCAGCTTCGGCGTGGCGATCAGCGCGGCGGTGCTGCGTTTTTACGAATCCCTGTCGTTAGGCACCATGATCGACCACTTCCATTACACCTTTATCACCATGGGGATCGTCACCGTGGCGTCGGCGCTGGTGTTTATGTTGCTGAGAAGGAAAGATGGCCGCAATTTGATCAGCGGCCAGGAAAGCAAAAAAGAAGCGAAGGCGGCCAGTTAACGGCGCCCCACCGAGGCGCGTTCCACCAGCTCGGGCGTCAGCACCAGCACCTGGGGGGCGCGCTCCGGGTTCTGCAGGCGGTTGATCAGCGCATCGATCGCCAATTCGCCCAGCGAATCCTTCGGTTGGTGAATGGTGCTCAGCGGTGGCGCCAGATAACGCGCCAGCTCAATGTCATCGTAACCCATCACCGCCATATCCTGCGGCACGGAAAGCCCGGCCTGATACAGCGCCTGATAAACGCCTACCGCCACCGCGTCGTTGCCGGCGAACACCGCATGCGGCGGCTCGTCCAGCGCCAGCAGTTGGCGCATGGCGTTTACCCCGCCCTCAAACTCAAAGTCGCAATGCACTTCATACCCTGGCGGAACCGGCAATCCGGCGCGACGCATCGCGTTGCGATAGCCTTCCAGTCGGTGACGGGCGGTGGTTTTATCCTGCGGACCGGCGATGCAGGCGATCTTGCGGTAGCCGCGGGCGATCAGATGATCGGTCGCCATCTCGCCGCCCAGCAGCGAGTTATCCTGAATAATGTCGTTGGCGCCCTCGAACGGCGCCCAGTCCATCATCACGATCGGCAATGACGGGTAGCGGCTCAGGGCATCTTGCGATGGCCGGTGGTTTTCGGTGCACATCAACAGCAAACCGTCGACGCGCTTTTGCAGCAGCGTCTCCATGCTGCGGTTCATGCGCGCGGCGTCTTCTTCGGTATTGCACAGAATTAAACTGTAGCCGCGTTCATAGCAGCTGCGCTCCACGCCGCGCACCACTTCGGCATAAAACGGGTTGTTGCTGGCGGTCACCAGCATGCCGATGGTGCGCGTCTGATTGAGCTTCAGGCTGCGCGCCAGCGCGGAAGGCGCATAGTTCAGCTGTTCCACGGCCGCCATGACCTTGTCGCGCACGCTGTCGCTGACAAAGCGATTGTTGTTGACCACATGCGAAACGGTAGAAGTTGAAACGCCCGCCAGGCGGGCGACATCTTTCATGGTGGCCAAAGGATCACCCCTGCTGCTGCAAGAAGGCGTCGATCTCTTCACGCCACGGCACCGAAGGCTGCGCGCCAGGGCGGGTCACGGCGATCGCCGCCGCCGCATGGGCGAAACGCACCGCGTCGGCCATGACCTTGCCTTCCAACAGGGCGGTCACCAGCGCACCGTTAAAGGTATCGCCGGCGGCGATGGTATCCACCGCTTGCACCTTGAAGCCGGGCACCCGTTTGCCGTTGCCGTTTTCGCTCAGCCACACGCCGCGGCTACCGAGGGTAATGATCACCGTCGCGATGCCCTTGTCGTGCAGCGCCTGCGCCGCACGCGCCGCATCGTCGTCGTTGTCCACGGCGATGCCGGTCAGGCGCTGGGCTTCGGTTTCATTCGGAGTGATGATATCGATCATGGCCAGCAGCTCGTCCGGCAGCTCGCGCGCCGGGGCCGGGTTGAGGATCACCTGCGTTTGATGTTGCTTCGCCAGGCGGGCGGCGGCGATCACCGTCTCCAGCGGCGACTCCAGTTGCATCAGCAGGGCATCGGCGTAGATCACTTTTTGTTGGTAGCGCGCCAGGTAATCCGGCGTCACCGCGGCGTTGGCGCCGGCATCAATGCCGATCACGTTCTCGCCTTCGGCGTTGACGAAGATCAGCGCCACGCCGGTGGTGCTGTCGGCGATGGCTTCAATCGGTTGAGTATCAATGCGATCGCTCGCCAGCTGCCGGCGGATACGCTCACCGATATCATCGGCGCCTACGCAGGCGATAAAGGCGATCTCCGCCCCGCTGCGCCCGGCCGCCACCGCCTGATTCGCGCCCTTGCCGCCAAACGCCACCTTATACTGTTTCCCGATCACCGTTTCGCCCGGGTGGGGGAACTGTTCAATATTGAGGATATGGTCGGCATTGATGCTGCCAAGAACCACCAGCTTACCTGTTTCCATCGCATTGATTCCTGAATTGCGCGCCATCGTAAACGCCCCGTTCCGATGGCGCTGGTATGACTTACTGAGTGACCAGCTTCAAATCCACCGGGATGGTCGCCGGCACTTTTTCGCCTTTCAGCACCTTATCGGCGGTTTCCACACCGATCACGCCGATCTGATCGGGGCGCTGCGCCACCGTCGCCGCCAGCTTGCCGCCTTCGACCGCTTTCACGCCGTCAGCGGTGCCGTCGAAGCCTACCACGATCACGTCGGTTTTACCGGCGGTTTGCAGCGCACGCAGCGCGCCCAACGCCATTTCATCGTTCTGGGCAAATACCGCCTGCACATCCGGGTGAGCGGTCAGCAGGTTCTGCATCACGTTCAGACCCTTGGTGCGATCGAAATCGGCCGGCTGGCTGGCCAACAGTTTGAATTTATTCTGATCCAGCGACTGTTTGAAGCCTTCGCCGCGTTCACGCGCGGCGGAGGTGCCGGCAATGCCTTCCAGCTGAATCACCTTGGCATCGGCGCCCGCTTTCTTGGCGATGAAGTCGCCGGCCATTTTGCCGCCCACGCGGTTATCCGAAGCGATGTGGCTCACCACGTCGCCCTTGCTCGCCACGCGGTCCAGCGTGATGACCGGGATCTTAGCCTGGTTGGCCATCTTGATGGCGTTGCCCACCGCGTCGGAGTCGGTCGGGTTGATCAACAGCAGCTTGGGCGCCCGCACCATCAGATCCTGCACGTTGGCCAGCTCTTTCGCCGGGTTGTTCTGGGAATCCAACACCACCAGGTTGTAGCCCAACTTGTTGGCCTCTTGCTGCGCACCATCCTTCATCGAAACGAAAAACGGGTTGTTGAGGGTGGACACCACCAGCGCGATGGTGTCTTTGGCCATGGCATTGGCGCTCAGGGTGGCGCTCAGCGCGATGGCGGAGGCTAAGGTTGCCAGTTTTTTCATTTTCATCATCGTGATTCCTGTAGGGGGAGGTTACTTGTTGCTTTTGTTATCTACCAGAACCGCCAGCAGTATCACCACTGCCTTCACGATCATTTGGTAGTAGGAAGAAACACCCAATAAATTCAGGCCGTTGTTCAGGAAGCCGAGGATCAGCGCCCCGATCAGCGTGCCGACGATGCGCCCCTTGCCGCCGGCCAGGCTGGTGCCGCCCAGCACCACGGCGGCGATGGCGTCCAGCTCATAGCCGGTGCCGGCGGTTGGCTGCGCCGACGACAGGCGCGCCACTTCGATTACCCCAGCCAACGCCGCCAGCAGGCCGCACAGCGAGTAGACGATAATCTTCACTTTATCGACGCTGATGCCGGACAGACGGGTCGCCGCTTCGTTGCCGCCCAGGGCATAAATATAGCGGCCCAGGCGCGTATGGTGCAGCATATACCAGGCGGCGATGAACACGATCGCCATGATCCAGATCGGCGTAGGCACGCCCAGCGGACGGCCGATGCCGAACCAGCCGAAGGTGTCGGCCACATCGGTGAAACCGGTGTTGATCGGGCTACCGTTGGTGTACACCATGGTGACGCCGCGCAGCAACAGCATCATCACCAGCGTGGCGATAAAGGCCTGCACTTTGCCTTTGGCGACGATCACTCCGGTGCAGGCGCCAACCGCGGCGCCCAGCGCCAGTGCCGCCGCCACCGCCACCAGCGCGTTGACCTCAAAGCCGACGATCGACGCCGCTACCGCGCCGGTCAGCGCCAGTAGCGATCCCACCGACAGATCGATGCCGGACGTGAGGATCACCAGCGTCATCCCCACCGCCATGATGGCGTTCACCGAGGTCTGCTGCAAAATATTGAACAGGTTGTTCAGGGTGAAGAAGTTCGGGCTCATGGAAGAGACCACGGCGATCAGCACCAGCAGCGCAATCAACGATTTCTGCTCTAACAGCCACTCTTTACTGAACCAGCGCTTAGCTGCGATAGTCTGGGAACTCATATCTGATTACTCCTGCTTTACGCCGTATTGCTTGCCGACGGCTGCCGCCATCAACGCTTCCTGGGTGGCCTGTTCAATCGGGAACTCGCCGCTGAGATGCCCTTCGTGCATCACCAGAATGCGATCGCTCATGCCCATCACCTCCGGCATTTCCGAAGACACCAGAATGATGCTCAGCCCTTCCTGTTTGAACTGGTTGATTAACTGATAGATCTCTTTTTTGGCGCCGACGTCGACGCCGCGCGTCGGCTCATCGAGGATCAGCACCTTCGGCCGGGTCATCAGGCCGCGGGCGATCGCCACTTTCTGCTGATTGCCGCCGGAAAGCAGACCGATCGGCTGCTCCATCGACGGCGTTTTGATATTGAACAGGCGGATGAAGTCCCCCACCGCCTGCCGCTCGTCGGCCTGCTTCAGGCTGCCGTCGGCGCGGCTGAAGTAGCGCAGCGCGGTCAGCGACATGTTTTCCTTCACCGACATGCCCAGCACCAGGCCGTCGCGCTTGCGGTCTTCCGAGATATAGACAATGCCGTTCGCCAACCCATCCTGCGGCGAATGGGTGACCACCTCGCGGCCGTCCAGGCTGACGGTACCGGCCTTGCGCGGCGCGGCGCCATACAGGATCTTCATCAATTCGGTGCGCCCGGCGCCCATCAGCCCGGCCACGCCGAGGATCTCGCCGCGATACAGCGTAAAGCTGACGTCTTCAACGCCGGGGCCGGAAAGGTGGCTGACGTCCAGCCGCTTTTCCCCGCGCGGCAAATCAAGGCGCGGGTATTGTTCTTCCAGCTTGCGGCCGACCATCATCTCAATCAGCGAATCTTCCTGCAGCTCGCTCACCGGCCGCTCGGCGATAAACTGCCCGTCGCGAAATACCGTCACGTCGTCGCAGATTTCAAAAATCTCTTTCAGGCGGTGCGAGATATACACGATGCCGCGCCCTTCGGCCTTCAGCTCGTTGATCACCTTGAACAGCGAGGCGGTTTCGGTGTCGGTCAGCGCATCGGTCGGTTCGTCCATGATGATCACTTTCGATTCGAAGCTCAGCACCTTGGCGATCTCCACCATCTGCTGATCGCCGATCGACAGCTCGCCCACCAGCCGATGGCTGCTGTAGCGCAGGTTGAGGCGCGCCAGCAAGCGATCGGCCTCGGCGTACATGCGCTTCCAGTCAATGCGGCCGAAACGGTTGACGAACTCGCGGCCGAGGAAGATGTTTTCCGCAATCGTCAGTTGCGGGATCAGGTTCAGCTCCTGATGGATAATGCCGATGCCCGCTTCCTGCGAATCCTTGGGCCCGTTGAATACCACCTCTTTACCGAGAAAATACTGACTGCCGGCGTCTTTCTGGTAGATGCCGGTCAGCACTTTCATCATGGTGGACTTCCCGGCGCCGTTTTCCCCCACCAGCGCCATCACCTTGCCGGGATAGACGCTGAGGGCGGCGCCAGAAAGCGCCTTCACGCCGGGAAAGGCTTTATCAATCCCTTTCAGTTGCAGTAAAGGTTGCATACGCGCCTCAGAAAGTTACGCCGGCGCACAGGATCACGTTCGCGTAAGGCGAACACTCCCCGCTGCGAATCACCGCCCGGCTGTGCTCGGTTTGCGCTTTAAACGCCTGATGGCTGATATAGCGCACGCTGATGGTGTTACCCTGGCGTTGGCCCAGTGCGGTCAGTTCCGCCAGCAGCGCCTCGTGGAGCGACGGATTCTGTTTCACAATCTCTTCTGCCAGAATGGCGCTTTCTACCTGCATCTCTTGCGTGACCGCCGCGAACACCTGCATGAAGGTCGGCACGCCCTGCGTCAGCGCCAGATCGATGCGCTGCGTTTCCGCCGGTATCGGCAGGCCCGCGTCGCACAGAGTGAGCTGGTCGGTATGCCCCAGCCGGGCAATCACGGCAGACACGTCGGAATTCAGTAATACGCCTTTTTTCATCTTCTCACTCCGCTAGCGAAACGTTTCGCTCTTTGGGGGAGTTTAAAAAAACGGCAGGGGAAGGCAACCGGGACAATGCAGAAGTGTGATCGTTATCGAAACGTTTCGTTCGCACACGGACAAAGCGCAAACAAAAGGGGCTCAGCCATGCTGAGCCCCTGTCAGGCGGATTAGATCTCGACCTGCGTGCCGAGTTCGATGACCCGGTTCGGCGGAATTTCGAACTGATCCGGCGCGCGCAGCGCATTGCGGCTCAGAGCGACGAACAGTTTGCCGCGCAGGTAGAGGTACCATGGCCGCTTGGTGAGGATCAGCGATTCATGGGACATGAAGAACGACGTCTCCGACATGCGGCACGGCAACCCTTCCAGCCCGCAGCGGTGGAACACTTCCTCGACGTTCGGCGTTTCACGCCAGCCGTAGCTGGCCACCACCCGCCAGAAGGTCGGCGACAGCTGCTCGATGGTTACCCGGCGCACGTTGTGCACGTAAGGCGCATCCTCGGTGCGCAGCGTCAGCAGCACCACACGCTCGTGCAGCACCTTGTTGTGCTTCAGGTTGTGCAGCAGCGCAAAAGGAATGACGTTGGTGGCGCGCGACAAGAACACCGCGGTACCCGGCACCCGCACCGGCGGCGATTTCTCCAGCGAGGCGATCATCGCCTCCAGCGAGTTGCCGTGCTCATGCAGGCGGCGCAGCAGGCGGAAGCGCTCGCTCTTCCAGGTGGTCATAATGATGAACATCACCAGCGCCAAGGTCAGCGGCAGCCAGCCGCCGGAGAACAGCTTCAGGGCGTTGGCGGAAAACATCGGCACGTCGATGATCAGCAAGATGGTCACGATGCCGATCGCCAGGAAGCGATTCCAGTGCCAGTTATTGATCGCCACCGAGGTGACCAGAATGCTGGTCAACACCATGGTGCCGGTGACCGCGATGCCGTACGCCGCCGCCAGGTTGCTGGAGTGCTCGAAGCCGATGATCACCAGCACCACCGAGATGTACAGCGTCCAGTTGATCACCGGAATGTAGATCTGGCCGGATTCCATTTCCGAAGTGTGAATGATGCGCATCGGCGACAGATAGCCCAGGCGCACCGCCTGGCGAGTCAGCGAGAAGACGCCGGAAATCACCGCCTGCGAAGCGATCACCGTCGCCAGGGTCGCCAGAATCAGCAGCGGGATCAGCGCCCAATCAGGCGCCAACAGGAAGAAAGGGTTTTTGATCGCCTCAGGATTTTTCAGCAGCAGCGCCCCCTGGCCGAAGTAGTTGAGCACCAGCGAAGGCAGCACCACGGTGAACCAGGCCAGGCGGATCGGGAACTTGCCGAAGTGCCCCATATCAGCATACAGCGCCTCGACGCCAGTGATCGACAGCACCACCGCCCCCAGCGCGAAGAACGACACCTTCTTATATTCCATAAAGAAGTTGAGCGCCCATTTGGGGTTCAGCGCCTGCAGCACTTCCGGGTTCGAAATGATGCTGCGCGCGCCCAGCACCGCCAACACGATGAACCACAGCAGCATTACCGGGGCGAACAGCTTGCCGACGCTGCCGGTGCCGTGCTTTTGGATAACGAACAGCAGCGTCAGCACCAGAATGGAGAGCGGCACGATATAGGCGTCAAGCGCAGGCGCGGCGATTTCCAACCCCTCTATCGCCGACATCACCGAGATCGCCGGGGTGATCACCACCTCGCCATAGAAGAAGCTGCCGCCGATCAGGCCCAGTATCACCAACACCGCAGTGGTGCGCGCCGAGGTATTGCGCCCGGCCAGCGACATCAGCGTCAGAATGCCGCCCTCGCCGGCGTTGTCCGCGCGCATCACGTAGGTGAGATATTTGAGGGAAACGATCACGATCAACATCCAGAAAATCAGCGACAGGAAGCCGAAAACCACGTCTGGACGAACATCGAAGCCGTAATGGCCGGAGAAACACTCTCTCAACGTATAGAGAGGGCTGGTGCCGATATCACCGTAGACCACGCCGATGGCAGCCAAGGTTACCGCCGATAAGGACTGCTTATGCTCTGCGCTCATAATTCGTTTCTTTATCAGAACATCCGTTAGCGATGCATCCGCATCAGGCAAAATACGGGCTCAAAGATCCGTCACGCCCACCAGAAAGCCGCACAGTATGCACCATTTATACCGCTTGCCTACCCTTATATCAGAGCCGAAAAATAAACAAAATGTGAACCGAATATCCGGCTTAACTTAGAAAAATATTACTAATCAACAGGCTATACCACTAAAAATAATGGTGGTTTATCATCGGATTATCGACCAAGATTGGCTAACTCTCGGACAATGCGACAATTATATGACGCCATCATCCCTTCTGGCAGAACGAATTTCCCGCCTCAGCAGCGCGCTGGAGAGCGGTCTTTATGAGCGGCAAGAGGCAATCCGTCTGTGCCTGCTGGCGGCGCTGAGCGGCGAAAGCGTATTCCTGCTCGGCCCGCCCGGCATCGCCAAGAGCCTGATCGCGCGCCGGCTGAAGTTTGCCTTCCGCAACGCCCGCTCCTTTGAATACCTGATGACGCGTTTTTCCACGCCGGAAGAGGTCTT
>NZ_JVEL01000050.1:0-8326 GCF_001076875.1 Serratia sp. 506_PEND | reverse complement strand
CTGCTGCTGGCGGTGATCCTGGGCGGCATGACCGGCGTATTCACCCTGACGATGCTGAACGGCGGCCTGGTTTCTCCGGCTTCCCCGGGTTCGATCCTGGCGGTGTTGGCGATGACGCCGAAAGGCGCCTACTTCGCCAACATTGCGGCGGTGTGCGCAGCCTTTGCCGTCTCCTTCGTGGTGTCTGCTTTCCTGCTGAAAACCTCCAAAGTGAAAGAGGATGACGATCTGGAAGCCGCGACCCGCCGCATGCAAGAGATGAAATCGCAGTCCAAAGGCGGCGCAGCGGCGCCAGCGTCGGTCGACGGTGATCTGAGCACCGTGCGCAAAATCATCGTCGCCTGCGATGCGGGCATGGGTTCCAGCGCCATGGGCGCCGGGGTGTTGCGCAAGAAAGTGGCGGACGCGGGGCTGAAGAACATCTCGGTGACCAACAGCGCCATCAACAGCCTGCCGGACGATGTGGATCTGGTCATCACGCACCGCGATCTGACCGAGCGCGCGATGCGCCACGCGCCGCAGGCCCAGCACATCTCGCTGACCAACTTCCTCGACAGCAAGCTGTACAGCGATCTGGTCGAGCGTTTGCTGGCGGCCAACCAAACCAGCGACAACCAGCAGAAGGCGCTGGATGAAAGCGTCGAAGCCGGTGAGCCGAATCTGTTCAAGCTGAGCGAAAGCAACGTGTTCCTCAATCTGCAGGCCAGTGACAAAGAGCAGGCGATCCGCTTCGCCGGCGAGCAACTGGTGAAGGGCGGCTACGTTGAGCCGGAATACGTGCCGGCGATGCTGGAGCGCGAAAAGCTCACGTCCACCTACCTGGGCGAGTCGATCGCCGTGCCGCACGGCACCATCGAGGCTAAAGACCGGGTGCTGCGCACCGGCGTGGTGTTCTGCCAGTACCCGCAGGGCGTGCGCTTCGGCGATGAAGAGGACGAAGTGGCGCGCCTGGTGATCGGCATCGCCGCGCGCAACAACGAGCATATTCAGGTGATCACCAGCCTGACCAACGCGCTGGATGACGAGAGCGTGATCGAGCGGCTGGCGAATACCACCAGCGTTCAGGAAGTGCTGGACCTGCTCGGCGGCAAAAAAGCCGGATAACAGAATCATTTTAAAGGGTGCAGCTTGCTGCACCCTTCGACATTAAGAAGGTAGAGTTATGAAAGCATTACATTTTGGCGCAGGGAACATCGGCCGCGGTTTTATCGGCAAGCTGCTGGCGGACGCGGGCGTTGAGCTGACCTTCGCCGACGTCAATCAAACGGTGCTGGATCTGCTGAACAGCCGAAAAAGCTACTCGGTGCACGTGGTGGGCGAGCAAGAGCGCGTGGAGAACGTCACCAACGTCAGCGCCGTCAACAGCGGCGGCGAAGCCGCGGTGGCGCTGATCGCCGAAGCGGATCTGGTGACCACCGCCGTTGGCCCGCAAATTCTCGCCAAAATCGCCGGCACGATCGCCAAAGGGCTGGTGCTGCGTCATCAGCAGGGCAATGTACAACCGCTAAACATCATCGCCTGCGAGAACATGGTGCGCGGCACCAGCCAGCTGAAGCAGCACGTGTTCGCCGCGCTGCCGCAGGACGAGCAGGCATGGGTTGAGCAGCACGTCGGCTTCGTCGATTCGGCGGTTGATCGTATCGTGCCGCCGGCGGACAGCAACGACCCGTTGGAAGTGACGGTGGAAACCTTCAGCGAATGGATCGTCGATCAGACGCAGTTTAAAGGACAGCCTCCGGCGATCGCCGGCATGGAGCTGACCGACAACCTGATGGCCTTCGTCGAGCGCAAGCTGTTCACCCTCAACACCGGCCACGCGATCACCGCCTACCTCGGCCAACGGGCCGGGCTGCAAACCATTCGCGACGCCATTCTCGATCCGGCGATCCGCCGGGTGGTGAAAGGGGCGATGGAAGAGAGCGGCGCGGTGCTGATAAAACGCTACGGCTTCGACGCCGACAAGCACGCCGCCTACATCAACAAAATTCTCGGCCGCTTCGAAAACCCGTATCTGCACGATGACGTCGAGCGCGTGGGGCGCCAGCCGCTGCGCAAACTGAGCGCCGGCGATCGCCTGATCAAACCGCTGCTGGGCACGCTGGAATACGGCCTGCCGCATGCCAACCTGATCCAGGGCATCGCCGCCGCCATGAGTTACCGCAGCGAACAGGATCCGCAGGCGTTGGAGTTGGCGGAATTGCTGAATACGCTCGGGCCGAAAGCCGCGCTGGCGCAAATTTCCGGCCTGCCGGCGGAAAGCGAGGTTGTAGAAGAGGCCGTTGCTGTGTATAACGCCATGCACAAGTAGAATCGTGATGATGAACACCCGAGCGCAGCTTGCTGCGCTCCTGGAACCCGAGTTCGGCATCGACGGCCCTCCCCACGCCTTTCGAAAAGCGACGATGGAAGAAGCACAGGCATTTGAAAACCAGGTTCTGGAAAAGCTGAACGCGGGCAAAACGGTGCGCAGCTTCCTGATCGCGGCGGTAGAGCTGCTGGCGGAAGCGCTCAACGTGCTGGTGGTGCAGGTATTCCGCAAGGATGACTACGCGGTGAAATATGCCGTCGAACCGCTATTGTCCGGCAGCGGCCCGCTGGGGGAGCTGTCGGTGCGCCTGAAGCTGATGTACGGCCTGGGGGTGATTTCCCGCCACGAATATGAAGACGCCGAACTGCTGATGGCGATGCGCGAAGAGCTGAACCACGACGGGTCGGAATACCGCTTCGTCGACGACGAAATACTCGGGCCGTTCGGCGAGCTGCACTGTGTGGCCGCGCTGCCGCCGGTGCCGACTTTCCTGCAGCCGGGCGAGGCGGATGAAGCGCTGATCGCCATGCAGCGCCAGCGCTATCAGCAGATGGTGCGCTCCACCATGGTGCTGTCCATTACCGATCTGATCGCCGGCATCGGCGCCAAACAACCTTCCCGACTCTCTCCTCTCGGCCGCGGCTAGGCAAAGGCCGCGCGCCACTCGTCGAACAACAACCACAGCGCGGTGGCGGCCATCAGCCCGGACATCGCGCCGTTGAACACCCGCAGTTTCCAGGTGACCCGCAGCGCGTTGCGCAAGCGGTCGCCCAGCACCGCCCACAGCAGCACGCAAGGCAAGTTCAGCAGCGCGAAACCGGCGATGACCGACAGCGTATGGACAAAGGTGGCGCCTTCGCGCGGGGTGAACAGGATCGCCACGTTGATCACCATCAGCCAGGCCTTGGGGTTGACCGCCTGAAACAGCGCGCCGTTGAGCAGGCTCATCGGCTGCGCCTGCTCTTTGGCGTCCGGCGAGGCCGCCTGGAACAGTTTCCATGACAGCCACAGCAGATAAGCGCAGCCGATCACCGCCAGCGGCAGGCGGATGACGCCGGCCCAGCTCAGCGCCAGCGCCAGCAGCGGGATAATGATCGCCAGCTGTACCGCACAACCGACGCAGATGCCAAACAGCATCGGCAGGGTGCGGCGCAGGCCGAAGTTGACGCCCGACGAGGCCAGCAGCAGGTTGTTGGGGCCGGGGGTGATCGACATGACGGTGACGTAGCTGACAAAGGCAGAGTCCAGCATGGCAGGTTCCTTGAAAATGACGGTGATGACGAGAGATCAGCATAATCGCTGCAATGGGATGGTGACAGAACCACAAATCGGATATTGTCATGGTTACAGTTGTACAAAATGTAAACTGTACCCATTGCCTGGAGAGAAACTGTGACCCTGCTCGATGAAACCCCGGATACCCGTTACCTGCAGCTGGCGGACACGTTGGCCGAAGCCATTCGCCGCGGCACGCTGCAGCCCGGCGACCGCTTGCCTTCGGTGCGGCGCTGTGCGCAAACCCATCGCGTCAGCATCAATACCGTGGTGTCGGCTTACCGCACGCTGGAGGATCGCGGGCTGATCGAGGCGCGACCGCAGTCGGGGTTTTATGTCCGCAGCACGCTGCCGGCGCTGAAGATGGCCTCGGCGCCCTGCGGGCGCATCGAACCGCCGGCGGACGACGTGCTGGCGCTGATCGACACCGTGTTTGCCGCCCAGCAAAACCCGGCCTTCACCAACATTGCGTTGGCTTGCCCGCAGACCAGCGACTTTTATCCCGGCGGCAAGTTGGGGCGCATGCTGTCCTCTCAGCTGCGCCGCCAGCCGGATCTGATCGGGCAGTATCCGTTGCCGCCCGGCAGCCTGCGGCTGCGTCAGCAGATCGCCCGCCGCTCGATGACGCTGGGCATGCTGTTGGAGCCGGGCGACGTGGTGCTGACCCACGGCTGCATGGAAGCGCTGCAGCTGGCGCTGCGCGTCACCACCAAACCGGGCGACTGCGTCGGGCTGGAGTCGCCGACCTATTTCTACCTGCTGCCGCTGCTGGCCAGCCTGGGGCTGAAAGCGCTGGAAATCCCTACCGATCCGCAGTTGGGACTGTCGTTGGACGCGCTGGAGCTGCTGTTGAACGAGAAGCGGCTGAATGCGGTGATCGCCATGCCGACGGTGCAAAACCCGCTGGGCTGCACCATGCCGCTGGCGGCGAAAAAGCGGCTGGCGCGGCTGATGAACGATCATCAGGTGCCGTTGATTGAAGATGGGCTGTATGCCGAGATCCAGTTCGGCGGCGCGCTGTCGCCGGCGGTGAAGGCGTTCGATCGCGACGGCTGGGTGCTGTTTTGCTCCAGCTTTACCAAAACGCTGGCGCCGGATTTTCGCGTCGGCTGGGTCTGCGGCGGCCGCTTCCACGAGGCGTTGCGCAAGCTGAAGGCGGTGTCGTCGATGTCAGAGTCGCAGCTGCTGTCGGAAACGCTGGCGACCTTCCTGGAGAGCGGCGGTTACGATCACCATTTGCGCAACCTGCGCAAGCGCTATGCGGCGCAGGTCGACGAGGCGCGGGCGCTGATCGCCCGGCATTTCCCGCGCGGCACGCTGGCCACGCAGCCGGCGGGCGGCTTCGTGTTCTGGGTCGAATTCCCCCCTGGCGTGGACAGTGTGGCGCTGTTCCATCAGCTGCTGGAGGAGCAGATCTGTTTAACGCCGGGCACCCTGTATTCGCCCAGCGGGCGTTACCGCAACGCGCTGCGGCTCTCCTGCTGCTACCCGTTCAACGCGCGCTACACCCAGGCGTTGGCCCGGCTCGGCGCCAGGGCCTGCGAGATGAGCGGCTTGCCGCCCGGCATTGCGCAGGACGGGTAACGGCGCGCGCCTTTTGCTACAATGCCGGTATCATTGATTAGCGTGCCATTTTGGGCACAACGGGCCAGAGACCATGAAAGAGAAAGAAAAGGCAGAGATCAAGCGCCTGAGCGACCTGCTGGACGCCTTGAACCACAAAGACGCCACCGTGATCCAACAGGGCAACCCTGAGTTGATCGCGCAGCACACCAAAGAGAAAGAGAAACTGGCGACGGAGATCGAGCGCCTGAAAAACGTGCGCGGCGAGAAGCTGAGCGCCGAAGCGCAGAAGCTGAGCAAGCTGCCGTTCAGCCGCGAGATCACCAAGAAAGAGCAGGCCGATATGGGCGCGCTGAAGAAAAGCGCGCGCGGGTTGATCGTGGTGCACCCGATGACCGCGCTGGGCCGCGAGATGGGCCTGAAAGCGGTCACCGGCTACGCCAAGAAAGCGTTCTGAACCCCTGGGCGTCAGACCTTGGTGGTGTAATACGCCTTGGTCTGATAGGGCACGGTGACCGTGTCCTGGCCCCGCAGCTCCTCTTCTTCCGCCACCAGTTGGCGCAACCGATCGATAACCTGCTCCTGTTGCAGCTGCGGCAGCGCGGCGATAAAGCTGGTTGAACGCACGCGGTTGTAGATCATGTCCTCCACCGCACCCCGGTGGCCCAGCATAAACACCTGCTCCTGCAGCGGTTCAAAGCCTTTGAACGGGAAGAACTTGCGCCATTCGCCGGTATAGAAACGCGGCGCATCGCCTTCGTGGCTATCGACGATCTGATTCAGTTTGCGCACCCAGCCGACGCGCGCATCGCGCATGTTCCACACCAGACCGAGTTTGCCGCCGGGCTTGAGAATGCGCTGGATTTCCGCCAGCGCCTGCGGCGTGGCGAACCAATGGAAGGACTGGGCACAGACCACGGCATCGACCGACTCGTCCGGCAACGGGATCGCGTCGGCGGTGCCCGCCAGCGTTTTCACCTGCGGCAGCGCCGCCGACAGTTTTTCCAGCATTTGCGGCACCGGTTCGACGGCGATCACCTGCGCGCCGGTTTCCAGCAGGCGCGGGGTGAACTTGCCGGTGCCGGCGCCGAGATCGATGACCGTCATGCCAGCGTGCAGGCCGATGACGTCACGCAGCCAGACGGCGATTTCCGGCGGGTAATCCGGCCGGCCTTTCACATAGCGATCGGCATTGGCCTGATAGCCCTCGGCGGCGGCGTGATGAATCGAATGGGTCGGGGTGGTCATATACCTGGCTCCTGGCTGAAAAAACGTGCGGCTACAGTATAGGCGGAAGAATAGGGTTAACGCGGCACCCGGCGCACGTTTTTCATCTTTCCGCCGCCGTTTTCAACGGCCGAGCAGGCGGCGGTTGAAATCTTCGAGGCGCCCTTCGGCAAGCCGCGTGAGCATGGTCTTGCTCCAGCTGGCGGAGAGGCCGGCCACCGCCAACAGACGGCGATACTGTTCCGCGTCGAACGGCATGTGCCAGGCGATGGCGATGGCTTCGGCGACCGACACGTCGCTGTTGCGCGCCGCCAGCGCCAGCGGACGATCGCCGCTGACCGCGCCCGGCGACACCACCCGATACAGCCAGCCGCAGAGGCCGCTTTGCTGCATCAGCAGCGAAATGTCCTCAATGGCGAAGTGATAGTTGAGCTTGAAGCACGGCGAGCGCGGCTGGGTGACCTGGATCAACGCCTCGCCCCAGCGGAAGATATCGCCCATAAACACGTTGTGTTCGGTCAGCCCTTCGGTGGAGATATTCTCGCCGAAGGCCGGGGCGCAAAACTGCTCCGCCTGCGCCGGAAACTGCTCGCGCCAGTGGGCGTAATGCTCGCGCGGGTAGTGGCACAGCGCGCGATCCGGCCCGCCGTGATAGCTTTTCTCCGCCTGTTCGTCGCCTTCCAGCCCGAGCGGCGTGAGCCGGATGGCACCATCCACCTGGCGTTTGGCGATGGCGCTGGGGCGCCCGCCCTCATAGGGTTGAATGCTGCCGATGTAAACGTCTGGGTGATGCATGTGCGCCTCCGTGTCTCGCGTCGAGGGCTCAGCATAGCCTGAGTTGTTCTCGTACACTACCCGGCGTTTACCTGTACGGAAGGATGTGTTTTTCCTGTCTATATTTAGGCTTTTATCGTCGAGAAAAAACCATGCGTTTCATTGTATTGAGGCATGCGGAGTCAGAATGGAACCGCTCGGGGATTATTCAGGGGCGAAGTGACAGTCCGCTGACAGAAGAGGGGCGACGTCAAATCGCTGGGCTTGGCGCTCGCTTGCAAATGTTATCGGTCACTTCGTTGATCAGTTCACCGACTGGTCGGGCTTTTACGACAGCGGAGACGTTGGCTGAGCGATGTGGCTGCACTGTGCAAATGGATGAGCGTTTGCAGGAGCAAGATTTTGGCCGACTGGAAGGATTATCTTATGCGCAGGCCATGCGCGATTATCCTGAAGCGACGCAGTGCCTCTTTGCCGGTAAGGCAGAGGCGTCGGCGCCGGGAGGGGAGAATGCTTATGAGGTTGCCTGGCGCCTGATGGCTTGTCTGTCCGATCTGGCTGTCGATGGACAAAATCAAACGCTTGGTGTTGTTACGCACGGCCATGCTCTGCAGGCACTGATTTGGTGGCTTAAAGGGGCCGACCCGCAGGAGGACCTTCGCAGATACGGTCATCGCAATTGCGGCTATGCAATGCTTGATGTGACCGCCTCTGGTTTTAATTTGTTGAATTGGGGAGTCGCGACCCACCTGTTGCCAAAAAGATAGGGCGAGGAACGGATATTCCTCGCCTGAGGGCGTCAGAAGGTGGTCCAGTTATCTTCCGCTGCGGCGTTGGCGGCCGCGGGTTTGACGGCTGGCGCTTTCGGCGCGGCGGCTTTGGCGGCGAGGGGCTCGGTCTGTTCCGCCAAGCGGAACACCGAAACGCTCTGCAGCAGCATATCGGCCTGCTCTTCCAGCGAATCGGCGGCGGCGGCGGACTCTTCCACCAGCGCGGCGTTCTGCTGGGTGGTGTGGTCCATCTCGACGATCGCCTGGCCAATCTGGGCGATGCCGCGCGTCTGTTCATCGGAGGCGGCGGCGATCTCGGCCATGATGTCGCGCACGTGGGTGACCGAACGGACGATCTGTTCCATGGTATTGCCGGTGCTTTCCACCAACTCAGTGCCGGTTTTCACCC
>NZ_JVEL01000004.1:0-284 GCF_001076875.1 Serratia sp. 506_PEND | reverse complement strand
GCTTTTTCACCTGGAAAATCCGGCAGTTGGTGCGCAGTCCGGTACGCCACAGCGCCGGTCGTACAATGGCCTCATAGCGGGTGCGCCGGAATCCCGTATCCCCCAGCGCAAAATGGCTCACGATGCCGCTGACCCGACGCTGCAGCTCGCCGTTATACCAGACCATCAGCTCGCACGGCTGGTCCAGCACGTCGCCAAAATCAATCCCGGGCTGCGGGCTCGCCAGTTTCAGGCCCAGCTTAAAGGGCTTATTCAGGGCTTCCTTCAGCTCAAACTCCACCACC
>NZ_JVEL01000049.1:0-36717 GCF_001076875.1 Serratia sp. 506_PEND | reverse complement strand
CGAACGGAATGCAGATGTTGAACTCGCCGGTCAGCGCGCCGATCTCCACCTGGAACGGCGTGGTGACCACGATGTCGTTCGGCGAGGTGGTGATGTTGGTGAACTTCACCTGCATTTCGGCGCGCACGTATTCCACGTCGATTTTGTAGATGGCGCTCCAGGCGTCGCCATAGGCGTCCAGCGCCAGGCGCAGCATGCGTTTGATCACCCGCTGTTCGGTCGGAGTGAATTCGCGGCCTTCGACCTTGGTCGGGAAGCGGCCGTCGCCGCCGAACAGGTTGTCGACGGCGATGAACACCAGACTCGGCGCGAACACGAACAGGGCAGTGCCGCGCAGCGGATTCAGATGCACCAGGTTCAGGTTGGTCGGCACCGGCAGGTTGCGGGCGAACTCGTGATACGGCTGGATTTTGATCGGGCCGACGGTAATGTCCGGGCTGCGGCGCAGCAGGTTGAACAACCCCATGCGGAACTGCCGGGCAAAACGTTCGTTGATGATTTCCAGCGCGTGCAGACGCTCGCGCACCACGCGGCGCTGGGTGTTCGGATCGTAAGGCTTGACCTCGCTCTCTTTGCCGACCACCGCCTCGGGTTCATCACCCGCGCTGTCGCCGTTGAGCAAGGCGTCGATCTCTGCCTGTGAAAGAATGCTATCGCCCATAGTGATTACCGCAGTATGAAGGCGGTGAACAGCACGTCGCTGACCACCTGCTTCGGTTGTCCCTTAACCAGCGGCGGGCTGAGCACGTCCTTAATCTGCGCCACCAACTGTTGCTTCCCTTGTTCATTGGCCAACTGGCTTGCTTCCTGGCGGGAGAGCAGCATCAGCAAGCGGCTGCGCACTTCCGGCAGAAAATCGTTCAGCTGACGGCGGGTACTTTCGTCCGGCAGACGCAGCGTGAGGCCGATGTACAGCACGCGATCCGGGTTGTTGTCCGGCGTCACCAGGTTGACGGTAAAGGTGTCGAGCGGCATGAACACCGGCGCGGCCGGCGGTTGCTGTTTGGCGGCGGCCGGTTCGGCGCCGTTTTTATGCTGTTGCAGCAGCCACCAGCTGTAGCCCGCGGCGCCACAGGCGACGACGCTGATCAACACCAGCAGGATGACCAGAAGGGAGCGTTTCGGTGCTGCCGGAAGGGTGTTCTGAGACATAGCCAAATCTAATTCCTGTTGTTCCACCCGCGGCCGGCGAGGCGGCGGGCATGGCGCGCGGCAAAGCCGCACGCATGACATGTAAAGGTATTATCGCGTCTATCGCGGCGTGCAATAGCCTGAATAGACGCGCAAATGGGTGCCAGCTTGGGCGTTTGCGGCGGCTCAGGCGAAAATATCGACGCCGTTGACCGCGCTGGCTATGCGCTGCAGCGCCATCGGCGCGCTGACGCCGTCGGCGGCCGCAGCCTCATCGCCAGGGTGTTCAGCATAGCTGGAACGCCCCTGGCTGTTGGAGGCCTGCTGCTGCGCCTGTTGCCATTGTGGCGTGGACTCGCCGCCCACGCTGCTCTGCCCCAGGTTGATGCCGCTCTCCGCCAGCGCGTGGCGCAGTTGCGGCATCGCCGCTTCCACCGCCGCGCGCACCTGGCCGTGAGCGGAGGCGATGTGCAGTTGCGCTTGCTGATCGTCCAGTTTCAACGTGATCTGCAAGGCGCCCAGCTCCTGCGGATGCAGACGCAGCTCGGCGCTTTGCTGGCCGTTGCGATGGAACATCAGCACCTGTTGGTTCAGCGCCTGCTGCCATTCCGGGCTACCCAACTGCGCGTTTAACTGCGGCGTAGGCGGCGCCGTCACCAGTGAGCCGGCCGGGGCGGCCGTTTGCGTTGGGCTGGCGGCGGCCAGGGCGACGGCGTGATTGAGCGTCGGCTGCTGCTGGGTATCGCCCGCCGGCAGCGGCTGTGCGGCACTTGCGCGCTCGCCGCTGGTCGATTGCGGGAGCGCCGCCGTGGCGTTATCGCCATCGGCTGCAGGCGTTTTCGTGCCTGTTCCTGTCGGGGCAGGGGATGCCGATGAACGCGCGGCGGTGTTATCACCGGCCGCCGCAATGTTCAGCAGGCCATTGCCGGTCTGCAGCGCGGCCGCATCGTCAGCGTTTTCCACCGGCAGCGGCCGTTGGCCATCGGCTGGCTGAGGCTGGGCGACGATCGCGGCCGGCAGCATGGCATACAGCGCCTGCAGCGTCGCGGCATCCAGCTCTTTGGCGGCGGCGATCGGCGGCTGCGCCGGTTTATCGCCGGCCACGAGCGTCTCGCTCTCGGCGCCTTCAGATGAAAGCGCGTCGGCTGGGGTTGCCAGACCCGGCAGCAGGCCGCCGCGCTCGCCGAAGGTGGCCAGCAGTTGATTGAGCTGATTGCGGCTCAGGGCCGGGGCGCGTTCATCGTCCGCGCTCAGCGCGACCGGCGGCTGTTTGCCGTCGGCTGCGGGCGCGAAACGTGCGCCGAGCAGTTGGGCGAAAGCGGATGACAGCTGGCTCTCATCCAGCGCCGACGTCAGTTCGGCCAGACCGCCGGCATCGCCGGGTAAGGCCAGGCCGGGCAGGGCGTTCAGATTCATGGGTTGATATTCCTTTGTGCACTGCGTTGAGCGAACTCATCCATCAGTTTTTGATCCCGTTTATTCTCCTGCTGCTGCTCCGCATTTATGGCGCGGGTATGCAGAGTCTCGAAAGCGTTCAGCCGCTGTTGTTTGTCTTGCCATTGCTTCACCGCATGATCCACTTTCTGCCCCCACTGCAGCAGCTGCTGGCGGTGCTGGTCGATGGCCTGTTCCAGCGTGCCGATAAACTGCTGGTAGTTTTGCCAGCGAGAGCTGTCCATGCCGTCGCAAAGCGTATGATTCAGCTTCTGGCGATATTCGTCCTGATAGTTGAGCAGCATCGACAGCTGTTGCTCCGCCGCCTGCTGCGCCTGCCGCACCTGGCCAAGCTGTTGCGCGGCCTGTTCCACCGCATCCTGCGCCAGATCGCGCAGGGTAATCAGGGGGGATTGTGATTTCATCGCTGTGCGCCTCTGGTGACGTTAAACAATCAACTGCTGCAGCTGTTGACAGGCTTCATCGTAGCCGCTGCGTTCAAAGATGCCCTGTTGCAGGTACGCTTCCATCTGCGGGTACAGCGTCATCGCTTTGTCCAGCAACGGATCGCTGCCCGCCGCGTAGGCGCCGACGCTGATCAGATCGCGGTTGCGCTGATAGCTGGCCAGCATCTGCTTGAAGGTGCGTACCCGGCGGTAATGCTCTTCGTCGATCAGCGACGTCATGGCGCGGCTGATTGACGCTTCGATGTCGATCGCCGGGTAGTGGCCGGCTTCCGCCAGGCGCCGGGACAGCACCACGTGGCCGTCGAGGATGGCGCGCGCCGAGTCGGCGATCGGATCTTGCTGATCGTCCCCTTCGGTCAACACGGTGTAGAAGGCGGTGATGGAGCCGCCGCCGCTGATGCCGTTGCCCGCGCGTTCCACCAGCGCCGGCAGCTTGGCGAAGACCGAAGGCGGATAGCCTTTGGTCGCCGGCGGTTCGCCGATGGCCAGGGCGATCTCACGCTGCGCCATGGCGTAGCGGGTAAGGGAGTCCATGATCAGCAACACGTGCTGCCCGCGATCGCGGAAATCTTCGGCGATGCGGGTGGCGTAGGCCGCCCCCTGCATGCGCAGCAGCGGCGACACGTCCGCCGGCGCAGCGATCACCACCGAGCGCGCCCGGCCTTCGGCGCCGAGAATGTTCTCGATAAAGTCTTTGACCTCGCGGCCGCGCTCGCCGATCAGGCCAACGACGATCACATCCGCCTGGGTATAACGGGCCATCATGCCGAGCAACACGCTCTTGCCGACGCCGGAGCCGGCGAACAGACCCATGCGCTGGCCGCGACCGACGGTCAGCAGACCGTTGATGGTGCGCACCCCCACGTCCAGCACCTGCTCAATCGGCGTGCGCTGCAAGGGGTTGAACGGCGCGGTGATCAGCGGCGCGCGGTAACCGGTTTCCGGCGAAGGCAGGCCGTCGAGCGGTTTGGCGCTGCCGTCCAGCACGCGCCCCAGCAGCGCCGGGCCGAGCGGCAGCTGTTTGCCGGCGCTTTGGCCTTCCGGCGCGATGCGGGCGTAAACCCGCGCGCCCGGCACGATGCCTTCGACTTCTTCCAGCGGCATCAGGAACAGCCGTTGGCCGTTGAAGCCGACCACTTCGCTTTCCACTTCCTGCACCTCACCGGCGTCGTGCCGTTCGATGAGGCAGGTCGCCCCGAGCGGCAGCTGCAGGCCGGTAGCCTCCAGCACCAACCCGGTGGCGCGGGTCAGGCGACCGTAGCGGCGCACCGTCGGCGCGCGGGCGATGCGTTTTTCCAGCGTATCCAGAGAACTCAGCCAGCGGCCGAGACGCGCGGTCATCAGACTTCTCCCGGTGCCGCCAGGCGGCACAGTTCATGCCAGCGCGTCGCCAGGCTGGCGTCGAGATCGCCTTCCTCGGCGCTGACCTTGCAGCCGCCCGGATGCAGTTCGCCGTCCGCCAACAGGCGCCAGCCGTGCAGGCTGAGGGTAACCCCCAACTGCTGCTCGACGCGTGGGTAATCGTCCGGGTGGACCCGCAGCTGCGGCTTGCCGTTGAACATCGGCTCCTGTTGAATCAGCTGTTGGATCTGCGCGAGCAGGGCGGTGCCGTCGCACACCGGCGGCTGGCCCAGCACCTGTTTGGCGGCGGTCAACGCCAGTTGCATCAGCCGCGAAGCGATCACGCTGTCGAGCGCGTCCAGCGTGTGCTGGAATTCGGTAACCAACTGCTGCCAGTGGGCGGTCAGCGGCTGTTGCTGCTGCTGCGCTTCCAGCAGCCCTTGCTGACGGCCTTCTTCCAGACCGGACTGAAAACCGGCTTCATAGCCTTTTTGCTGGCCGTCGGCATAGCCCAACTGCTGGCCCTGTTGCTCGGCCTGCAGCCGCAGCGTCGCCAACTGCTGCTGCAATTCGGCCTGCGCGTCCGGCGACGGATCGCTTTGTTCGAGATCCGGCAGCGGCGGCAGTTCGAACGCCGGTTTCTGTTCGCCCAAATCGTTGAGCGACCAGGGCTGCCAGGGCAGGGTGTTAATGCGATCAGACATAGGTGTCCTCGCCGCCGCCGATGATCATTTCGCCGGTTTCCGCCAGGCGTCTTACCACCAACAGGATGGCTTTCTGCTCGTTCTCCACCTGCGACATGCGCACCGGCCCACGGTTGGCCAGATCGTCGCGCAGGATGTCGGCGGCGCGTTGCGACATGTTCTTGAGGAACTTCTCGCGCAGCGGCTGTTCGGCGCCTTTCAACGCGATCAGCAGCGACTCGCCTTCCACTTCCTGCAGCAGGCGCTGGATGCTGCGATCGTCGACTTCCACCAGGTTTTCGAACAGGAACATCTCGTCGATGATCTTCTGCGCCAGCTCGCCGTCGTATTCGCGCATCGCGTCGATGACCGCTTCTTCCTGCTGGGTTTTCATCAGGTTGATGATCTCGGCGGCGGTGCGCACCCCGCCCATTTTGCTGCGCTTGAGGTTCTGGCCGTCGAGCAGGTTGTTCAGCACTTCGGTCAGCTCCGCCAACGCCGCCGGCTGCACGCCGCCGAAGGTGGCGATACGCAGCATCACGTCGTTGCGCAGGCGTTCGTCGAACAGGGCCAGGATGTCCGCCGCCTGGCCGCGTTTGAGGTGCACCAAAATAGTGGCGATGATCTGCGGGTGTTCGTCGCGGATCAGATCGGCGGCGCTCTGCGGCTCCATAAAGTTGAGCGTTTCCATGCCGGTGGTGGTTTCGCGCGATTCGAGAATGTCTTCCAGCAGGCTGGCGGCGCGCTCTTCGCCCAGCGCCTTGACCAGCACCGAGCGCAGGTAGTCGCTGGCGTTGACGCTCAGCGCCGCGTATTGCTCGGCGTCGTCTTCAAACTCGGTCAGTATTTCGCCGAGCTGTTTGTGTGAAACCTGGCTCATGCCGGCCATGGTGCCGCTCAGCAGCTGTACTTCGCGCGAGGAGAGGTGTTTGAACACCTCCGCCGCGCGATCTTCACCCAGCGTCATCAGCAAGATGGCGCTTTTGTCGGTTCCGGTCAGGCTCATATCTCGTTACTCATCCATTGGCGGATTACCAGAGCGACCACGCGCGGGTCTTTGTCAGCCAGATCGCGGATCCGCTGGCTCTGGACTTCTGCGCTGACGCGCTGCTGCGATTTGCGACGCTGCGCCAGCTCCTCGTTGCTCGGTTTGTTGCTGTCGACCGCTTTGGCGGCAGGGGCGTTGGCGGCGGCGATGGCGGCCTGTTGCGCGGCCTGGCGCTGTTGCAGCTGCGGCCGCACCAGTTTGCGCCACAGCAGCCAGGCCACCAGCAGCACCAGCAGATAGCGGCCCGCGTCGATCAGGCGATCGATAAACGACTGGCTTTGCCAGAACGGCAGTTCGCCACCGGTCACCTGAGTGTCGGTAAACGGCGTATTGACCACGTTCAGGGTATCGCCACGGCTGCTGGAGTAGCCCATCGCTTCACGCACCAGCGCTTCGATCTGCGCCAACTGCTCTTTGCCCATCGGCTGCGGTTTGCCGTCTTTACCGGTGCCCAGGTAGTTGACCACCACGGCGACCGACAGACGCTGCACGGTGCCGGCTTTGTGCTGGGTATGGCGGATGGTGCGATCGAGCTCGTAGTTGGTGGTCGCGTCGCGTCGGGTATTTTGCGGCACGCCGCTGGCCGCCGCGCTGCGGGTGGTTGCGGCGTTTTGCGCGGTGGCGTTGGCATTGTTGCCGGCCGCGGGCTTGGCGGTTTCAATCGGCGCAGTGGCCGGCGCGCTCGGTTGGTTGGACAGCGCGCCTGGCACGCCACCCACCTGCGGCCCGCCGATCTGTTCGCTCAGGCTGGTTTGCTGGGAGCGGATAGCGGCTTTGTCCGGCTGCTGGTTCGGCTGGTATTGTTCATCGGTTTGCTCGCGCGTGGCGAAGTCGATCTGCGCTGTGACCTGCGCACGCACGTTGGCGCTGCCGACCACCGGGGCGAGGATCGCTTCGATGCGGCGCTGGAAGCCGTTTTCCACTTCGTTGGCGTATTTCAGCTGCGAAGCGTTGAGATCGCGCCCGGTGCCGTCGGACTGGGTCAGCAGGCGGCCGGCCTGATCGACCACGGTCACGTTGCCCGGCGGCAGGCCGGCGACGCTGCTCGACACCATATAAACGATGGCGTTGATCTGGCCGTCGTCCAGCGCACGGCCGGGTTGCAGGGTGAGCGTTACCGAGGCGGAAGGGGATTTCTGTTCGCGCACGAACAGCGAAGGTTTAGGCAGCGCCAGGTGAACGCGGGCGTTTTGCACCGGCCCCAGCGATTCGATGGTGCGCGACAGCTCGCCCTCGAGGGCGCGCTGATAGTTAATCTGCTCGCTGAACTGGCTGATGCCGAATTTTTCCTGATCCAGCAGTTCGAAGCCGACGGCGCCGCCTTTCGGCAGCCCTTGCTGCGCCAGACGCAGACGGGTTTCATGCACCTTTTCCGCCGGGATCAGCAGCGCCGCGCCATTCTCGGCAAAGCGGTAAGGGATGTTCATCTGCGTCAGTTGGGTGACGATGGCGCCGCCGTCGCGGTCGTTCAGATTGCTGTACAGCACGCGGTAGTCGGGGCTTTTCACCCACAACAGCAGCGCGACGACGATCGCGATCGCGGCGGAAGCGGCGACCAGCAACGGAATTTTCGGGTTGGCGCGCAGACGGTTCCAGATGGCCTGCAGGCCGTTGTCGCGGCTTTCGCCGGCGGTTATCGAAGCACTCATTTTAGGTCTCGTCCTTCAATGGCGCTCACGATCCCGTACGGGCCGCTGAGCAGCTCCCTGCCAGGCTGATGAACGGTATGGTTAGCGTTGTGTGACAAAACAGACTCCCTGATACACATATCTTCTAAATAGCGGCGCTCCCATTTCTGGGCAGGCCATTATTCGCCTTATCAGACAATTCCGATTGCCCGATAAGCCGGGTTTTTTGCAGTTAATTAACCGCTTTAGGTCCGAAAACGCTGTGCTAGGGTGTGCATCATTGGAGAAGTGCAGGGTGAAAACGTCACCCGGCGAGACGAGATGATTGAGGACCAGATGGCGATTCAGGGCATTGAAGGGGTGCTGCAGCAGATGCAGACCATGGCGGTTCAGGCCGGCAAGATGGGGCAGAATGCGGCGCCGCAGGGCGTCAGCTTCGCCAGCGAACTGACCGCGGCGCTCGGCAAGATCAGCGAGACCCAGCAAACGGCGCGCAAGCAGGCGCAGGATTTCGAGCTGGGCGCGCCAGGCATCAGCCTGAACGATGTGATGGTCGATCTGCAGAAATCGTCGGTGTCTTTGCAGCTGGGCGTGCAGGTGCGCAACAAGCTGGTGGCGGCCTACCAGGATATTATGAATATGCCGGTGTGATGAACTTGCCGGTCATTTTTCAGTGAAATTTGGGTCGGCGCTGTTACTTTATAGCGACGGTCATTTATCGGGATAGGATGATGTACAAATCGCTGTATCTTGCTCTGGGTATCATGGCGTTGTCTGGATGCGCCGGGCAAAACGATGACTATTCATCGGCCCAAAAAAACGCGGCTCATCAGGAGGCCGGCAAAGAGTGGAAGGCGTTTGTCGCGCCGCTGTCGGTGAAGACACAGTCGCCAGGCGAGCGAGAAATGAAACGCGCCACCCGACAATACTGAAGCCGTGACGCCAGTCGATGGGCAAAAAAAACCAGCTATCGAAATAGCTGGTTGAAGGTGCGATAAAACATTTATGTACTTGATGTAGGAGCGTCGACGCACGTTCGAGGTGCGTCAACGCGAACATCATATTTGTTATATTATAACAAATCAATGCTGCCGTGCGTTTGCTTCAGCCCGCCAATTCTGCGATCCGCTGGTGGGCATTCGCCAGCCCCTGCGCGAGGCCGTGCGGTCTCATATCCAGCCCTTCGGCATAGATGAATTGCACGTCGCCGATCCCCATCAACCCCAGCACCGAACGCAGGTAGGGCGTTACGGCATCGGTCGGATGCCCGGCGTGCATGCCGCCGCGTGAACTGAATACCAGCGCATTGACGCCTTCCACCAACCCCACCGGGTAGGTGGCGGTATAGTTGAAGGTCATCCGGGCGCGGGCCACCAGATCGAACCAGTTTTTCAGCTGGGTCGGGACGTTGAGGTTGTACATTGGCGCGCCGAGCAGCAGCAGATCGCTCTCTTTCAGTTCGGCAATCAGCCGGTCGGAGAGCGCCACCGCCGCTTTGGCGCGTGGGCTGATGTTTTCCGCGCCGCGCAGCGCACCGAACAGCTCGCCGTCCAATACCGGCAGATCCAACGCCGTCAGATCGTGTTCGACGATCCGATCTTCGTGTCCTTTCGCCTTACGCGCTGCCAGATAGCGGTCAATCAGGTTATTGGTCTGCGAGTCATTTCCCATAATGCTGGATTTGAGTACCAGTATTTTTTTCATGCTGTTGTCCTCTGACGGTCATCTGTGGTTTTCACCGGGGATTCGGAATGACTGCAGGTTATCATTGCTTGATGTTCACCAGTGGTGATAGGTTTTCACTAAATTGATTCCAATTTGGAAGCATTAAGATGAAAAGCGATCTCAGCGCACTGCCGGCGTTTGTCGCCGTGGCGGAAGGCGGCAGTTTCGCCGCCGCCGCAGAGAAACTGCATCTGACGCGCTCTGCGGTCAGCAAAATCGTATCGCGTCTCGAGGCTCGGCTTGGCGTGATGTTGTTTATGCGCACCACGCGCAGCCTGAGCCTGACGGATGAAGGGGCGCTGTACTATGAGCACTGCCGGCAGGCGTTGGCAAACGTTCAGGCGGCGGAAAACCAGCTCGACAGCGGCAAGATGCAGGTCAGCGGCCGGCTCAGAGTCTCGGTGCCGGTGCTGTTCGGCCATTTGTGCATTGCGCCCGTGTTGACGGCGCTGGCGAATGAACATCCCTTGCTGACGCTGGAAATTTCATTCAGCGACCGCAGGATAGATCTGATCGACGAGGGGTTCGATCTGGCGGTTCGCATTGGCGAGCTGGCGGACAGCGGCAGCCTGGTTGCCCGGCGCTTGGGCGAACACGGCATGCTGCTGTGCGCCTCGCCCGATTATCTGCAGCGCTGCGGCGAGCCGAGAACGGTAGAGGCGTTAAGCCGACATCAGGCGGTGGGGTATCTGCACGCCGGCGCCGTGCTGCCCTGGCAGCTTCGCGGCGAAAACGGCGAGCTGCGGCCGTTCAGGCCACCGGCCAAGATGATGATGGATGACATGCAGGGGATTGTCGATGCGGTGTCCGCCGGCGCCGGTATTGCCTGGCTGCCGGAGTGGCTGGTGCGCGAGCGCTTGATGGCGGGGACGTTGGTGGAGATCATGCGCGGTGGGTCCAGCCTCAGTTTCCCGGTGAACGTCGTGTGGCCCTATATGCCTTACCAGCCGCTCAAGGTGCGGCTGGCGGTAGACAAACTGGTGGCGGAGCTGCCGGGAAAATTGGCGCTTGCAGCACCGTGGGTATCGTCTCGCTAATGGCCGGTGCCACAACCGACTAATGTACCGAATAGAGGGCCGAAAATGGTGCTGTCAGGTTTATTGAATGCGCAGGTGATCGTTTATTATGACGTGATTAGTAGGGTTATTATTCGAGGCAGGTCAATGAGCACGAAAAGCGAATCCAGATGGCGTCTGATCAGTATTTTAATGTTGGCGCTGCTGGCGGTATTAATTGGCGTTCTGGTTAAACTGGACTGAAGTCTGACCAGACGATAAAAAATCTGGCCGTTTTATTGTACGGCCAGTAAACGCATCATCTCTTCTTCATTCAGTAAGGCTAGCAGCCACAGCCCCAACACAATTATTGCCAGAGAAAATAATCGCTTTTCATTACGCATCATTTAATTCGCTCTTCGGCGGAGGGGCATTGCTTAGCGTATCTCAGCGTTGTTACAACCGTTAGGGACTTGTGTTAAATAAAGCCATTTGTTGCGCGTCTATTTATGTTTCTCCGGCGACCATCGCCTCAACGCCCTGAGAGCCGGGTTCCATAATCCTCTGATGACCGCGAATGGCGGTAGGGGCGAAACCGAAGCGTTTGCGAAAACGTTCGGCGAAACGCGAGGCGCTTTCATAACCCACATGTTGCGCGATGGCGGAGATCGGCCAGTCGGTCGACTGCAGCAGGGCCAGCGCGCTGCTCATGCGCACGTCAATCATCAGGTTGCGCAACGCGGTGTTTTCCATCGACAGTTTGCGGCGCAACATCACTTCACTCATCGACAGGCTCTCCGCGACTTTGGCCGCCGTCCAAATGCTGTGCGGATCGGTCGCCAGGCAGCGGCGCACGCGCTGCGTCAGATCCTTGGCTTCGTTGTGAATAAAGCGAATGCCGAATTGGGCCAGCCACAACAGAATTTCCAGCATTTTGTGCCGCACGATGATGGTGGGAAAGCGTTGCCGCAGCGTCAGCGCCAGGCCGGTGGTTTCAAAACTGTGCTTTAGGGCGCAGGGCAGGTTGCGCAGCGCCAGGACGGCATCGAACGGCATCGGCGCCGGCGTTTCCTCGGCCGGAGGTTGGACGGTGAGCAACAGGGGATCGCAGGTTAGCAGTTGGCAACTGAATACGCCGTCTTCGGACGGGCCGTTAATAATGTCCACCGTTTGCCCGCCGTCGATAATCAACAGCTCGCCGGGATGAGCGACCACTTCGTGTTGTTGCCAGCGTACGCGCTTATGGCCTTGTTGTATCAGATACAGATGTGGTTGCTCAAAATAGACTGAAGGGAATAATAATTCAGTATACTGAATGATGTGCGCTGAGGCGCCAATTCCAGGACAGAGATTAATTGTACGTTCCATCGATATTCATTTCGCAGCCATTATCTGGGAATATCTTTACGCTTTGATCCGCGCTGGAGCAACATTTTTCCATGGGCCGTGAAACACAGCGGCGAGTTTTATCTATCAAAAATCAATTTCCTGCTGAACAGAAAACGTCCGTGTCGGGATGATGTTTATCCATTAAAGTGAGAGCCAGGCTCGAAGCGCGCATTTTACCAATTACCCATAAGCTGAATAATTCAAATGCCATAGATTAATATCCTAACGTAACCCGAGAGTAATAGCGCATAGTGCTATTTAATCCATTTTCGTCAGTATTGTCGATCTTATCGGACCTGTGGTTCCCCCAGCAACAGCGCACGATCATGAAACTGGCCGTAGGCATTGTTGACCACGTTCTGGCGCGTGGACTGTTCGATCAACATTTTCAGCTCATCCATACGCTGCTGTAACAGACGTTTGAGTTCGGTTTCGTTGTCGAGGATCTGTTGCAGCTTATTGCGCAACATCTCCTGCAGCGCCATGGACGGGCCGGCTTGCCCGGTAAAGGCGGCGGTTTTTTCCACCGCCGTCACGTAAGCGAATTCGAGCTCGACGAGCTCCTCCCAGCGCCCGGTTTGCGCCAGCGCGATCATCTGGCTGCTCAGGCTGTAAATTTGTTGATAAGCGGCTAACAGCTGCTGTTGACGTTCCATTACACGGCGTCCTGCGAAGGTTGGTAGTTAGGGCCGATCTGGCGCCAGGCGTCGGCGATGTTTTCCAGCAGTTTAACCACTTCGGCGATCGCCGCTTCGTCGTTGTGCAGATTGGCCTGCATCAGCCGACGCTTCATGTAGTCGTACAATGCCGCCAGATTTTCGGCGATCTCGCCGCCCTGTTGAGGGTCGAGGCCGCTTTTCAGGCCGTTGTCGATGATATTGATGGCTTTGGACAGCGCCATGCCTTTGCCGGCGATATCGCCCTGGTTCATCAGGATGCGTGCGCGAAGCAGGGCGCTGAGCGCCCCGTCGAACAACATCACGATTAACTGGTGCGGGCTGGCGCTCATGGCGCCGCTTTCCAGACTGACCTGTGCATAGGCCTGAGTGCCGCTACGGTTATACATGCTGTTTTCTTTACCTTGTTAAAGGGTTACTTGAACTGTTGAGCCAAATAGTTACTGGTGCCGTTCATTTTCGACATCATGGTATCCAGCTGAACGAACTGTTGTTTATAACGATCGATAGTGTTCTGAATGCTGGCGGTGACCGTCGTGATCTGGCTGTTCAGGCGATCGAGGTTGGTGTTGATGCTTTTGGTCGAGTTTTCGATGATGCCGCCGGATTTGATGTAGCTCTGGATCTCGTTGTGGATCTCGGTGGCCATGCCGGTGTCTTTGCCGTTACCGACGAAGAAGTTGCTGACTTGATCCGGCTTCTCATCCATCGCTTTCTTCAGCTTGGCGCTGTCGATTTCCAACTTGCCGGTTTTGGTGTTGGTGGAAATGCCGAGGTTGCCCAGGCCTTTCAACTCCGGGTTGTCCTGGGCTGCGCTCAGCGCGCTTTTGATCGACGACTGAATGCCGCGCAGGGTGTTGTCGCCCAGCAGCGGGCCGTTGGTTGGGTTTGGCGCTTCGCCGGTTTTCACCGGGGTGAACTTGGACAATGCGTTGAAGGTGTCCAGCAGGGAGTTATAGCTGTCGACCCACTCTTTGATCTTGTCGGTGGTGCCGGCGGTGTTGGTGCTGATCACCAGGTGTTGCGGTTCATCGGTTTTGGTTTTGGTTTTCAGATCGATGGTGACGCCCTGCAGGGCATCGCTGATCGAGTTGGTGCTGCGCTTGATAGCGGTGCCGTTCACCGTCAGCTCCGCATCCTGCGGCGCGACCGTCTGCTTCATGGCGGTGCCGGTGCCGCGGGTGGCGTTGTAGTTCAGGATATCGCCCAGTTGGTCGTCGTTATCGACCTGCAGAGAAATCTTGTTGTTTTCGCCGGTGGTGGAAGAGCTGACCGCCAACTGATAGTCGTTATCGCCAACGCGCATGATGCTGGCGGTGACGCCGGCTTTGGCGCCGTTGATGGCGTCACGCAGCTCAACCAGCGAGGTTTGATCGTCGCTGAGCGGGATTTTGGTTTCTTTCGGCGGGTTGCCGGCGGTGATGGTCAGGGAGCGGTCGGTGACGCCTTCAGCGCCTAATTTAGCGCCTTGATCGCTGACTTTCGCCTGCGTGGTCAGCGTTTGCGCCTGCGCCAGTTTGTTCACTTCCACCACGTAGTTGCCCGGCACCGCCTTGGCGTTGGTGGTGATCTTGAAGGCGTCGTGTTCGGTGGCGGTGGTGGCCTTGAAGAAATCTTCTTTCGCCATCTCTTTGCTGAGATTGTCGAATTTTTCCAGTGCGCCTTTCAACGTGCCGTAACCGGTCAGCTGGGCGTTGTAGCTGGATTGCTTGGTGGTGTAAGGGGTCAGACGCTGTTGTTCCGCTTTGGTCAGCTTATCCAGCAAGCCATTGAGGTCGAGCCCTGAGCCGAGACCTAATGAACTGATCGTTGCCATGAGTAATTCTCCTTGATGATGACTTTATTCGCTTTACGCGTTATCGGCCCAGTGGTGAAAAAGTTTACCGAAAAAAACAAAAAAACGATGGCGCAATAGAGGAGGGAAAAACCGCGTTATTTCCGCCATTGCAGCGGGCGCAAAAAATTTTAAAAAATTGCTAAAGGTTGTTAGGGGAGGGCCGATACCTGAGGGGACGGTGGTTGACGCCGTGGGCAAACAAGCCCGAACCTTTTAACCGTGTTGCGAAGAACGCAACTGACTCGTAAGGAAAGCAAACAATGGCACAAGTAATCAACACTAACAGCCTGTCTCTGATGGCGCAGAACAACCTGAACAAATCTCAGTCTTCTCTGGGCACTGCGATTGAGCGTCTGTCTTCCGGTCTGCGTATCAACAGCGCGAAAGACGATGCTGCGGGTCAGGCGATCTCCAACCGTTTCACCGCTAACATCAAAGGCCTGACTCAGGCTTCCCGCAACGCCAACGACGGTATCTCTCTGGCGCAGACCACTGAAGGCGCACTGAACGAAGTTAACGACAACCTGCAGAACATCCGTCGTCTGACCGTACAGGCGCAGAACGGTTCCAACTCCACCAGCGACCTGAAATCCATCCAGGACGAAATCACTCAGCGCATGTCGGAAATCAACCGTATCTCCGAGCAGACCGATTTCAACGGCGTGAAAGTGCTGAGCAGCGATCAGAAGCTGACCATCCAGGTTGGCGCTAACGACGGTGAAACCATCGATATCGACCTGCAGAAAATCGACTCCACTAAACTGGGTCTGGATGGCTTCGACGTGACCAAAAAAGGTCCTAAACTGGGTGCAGAAGTTACCGGTACCGTAAAAGTTGGTGATAAAGATCTGACTGTTGACGCCATGGCTGCAGGTAAAAAGCTGTTCTCCGGTAAAGATGCTACTGGCAAAGATACCTTCTACGTAGAAACTACCGATAAAGGTGTTAAAACTTATAAAGAAGCAACTATTGCTGAAGACGGTACAACAGGTAAAGCAAAAATCACCGAAGATACTACTGACGTTAAGATGGCTGATCCGCTGGCTACCCTGGACAAAGCGCTGTCTCAGGTTGACGGCCTGCGTTCTTCCCTGGGTGCGGTACAGAACCGTTTCGATTCTGTTATCAACAACCTGAACAGCACCGTGAACAACCTGTCCGCTTCTCAGTCCCGTATCCAGGATGCTGACTACGCGACCGAAGTGTCCAACATGAGCCGCGCCAACATCCTGCAACAGGCTGGCACCTCTGTTCTGGCACAGGCTAACCAGTCTACTCAGAACGTTCTGTCCCTGCTGCGTTAATCGTCTCTCCCGATTAACTGTCGCAAAGAAACCCCGCTTCGGCGGGGTTTTTTTATGCTCGCGCCCCGCGCGGTTATTACATGGCGCAAATAAAGCCTGTTTTGTGCGACTGTTCTGCCGATTGGCATTTCGCCCCCTACGCATAATAGCGCTGACTCTCTTATCCGCAGGTTTAAGACATAGTGAGCGATCTGTATACCGCCGAAGGCGTGATGGACAAAAATTCTCTCTGGTTGCGCTACGTGCCGTTAGTGCGCCACGAGGCGTTGCGCCTGCAGGTCAGGCTGCCCGCCAGCGTGGAGCTTGACGACCTGCTGCAGGCCGGGGGAATCGGGCTATTAAACGCCGTTGAGCGTTATGACGCCCTACAGGGAACCGCCTTTACCACCTATGCGGTGCAGCGCATTCGCGGCGCGATGCTCGACGAGTTGCGCAGCCGCGACTGGGTGCCGCGCAGCGTGCGGCGCCACGCGCGCGAGGTCGCGCAGGTGATGCGGCAACTGGAACAGCGTTACGGCCGCCCGGCGAGCGAAACGGAAGTGGCGCAGACGCTGAACATCTCGCTGGATGAGTACCGTCAAATTCTGTTGGACACCAATAACAGCCAGCTTTTCTCCTACGACGAATGGCGCGAGGAGCATGGCGAGAGCGCGGAACCGATGCTGGAAGGGCATGAGGAGGCCAACCCGCTGCATCACCTGTTGGAAGGCAGCCTGCGCCAGCGGGTGATCGACGCCATCGAGGCGTTGCCGGAGCGCGAAAAAATGGTGCTGACGCTGTATTACCAGGAAGAGTTGAATCTCAAAGAGATCGGCGCCGTGCTGGACGTCGGGGAATCCCGCGTCAGCCAACTGCACAGTCAGGCGATCAAACGGCTGCGTGCGCGGCTGGCGAACGATACCTGACGGCGGAGCGCCGCCCCCAACTCGATGACTCATGCGACAATCGGACTGCCCCTTATGCCAGGAATACTGTTGAAGAAACGGCCGCTTAGCCGTTACCTGAAAGATTACAAGCACAGCCAGACCCATTGCTCCCAGTGCGGCAAACTGTTGGACCGCATGGCGCTGGTGTTTCGCGGCAAGATAATCAATAAAGAAGCCATCGCGCGCATGGATCAGCCGATCGACGATGCGGTCTGGCAAAACGTGCAGCACGAGCTGACCGCGCTGTGCCGCTTTTGCAGCGAGATTTCCTGCAACAGCCACCCGAGTTATTTCGACATTATGGCGTTCAAGCAGTATCTGTTCGAACAGACCGAGATGAGCCACAGCACCATTCGCGAGTATGTGGTGCGGTTGCGCCGTCTGGACGAAATGCTGGTGGCGCGGAATTACCCGGCGGACAAATTCGCCAACAGCGCCAGTCATCAGCGCATCATCGACGATCTGCCTACCGCGGCGCACAACAACTACCGCATTGCGCTGCGCAAGTACGATCAGTATCTCGCCTGGCAGCGCAGCTACTGAGACTTTCCCCGGCCGCTGGGCCGGGGTCTGCCGTATCCCCCCGTGATAAAGGATGATTATTCAGTTCACATCTGCTAAATCTATCGGTTATCAGATGTTGATATTCGATTCCCTGGGGGGAAGTAGTGAACCTGCAACAACAACTGGCGCAATTTCCGCGTCTGGATCTGGTTGGCACCGCCACACCGCTGGAAAAACTGTCCCGTCTCTCCGATTACCTCGGCCGTGAAATTTACCTTAAACGTGACGATGTCACTCCTATGGCCATGGGCGGTAACAAGCTGAGAAAGCTCGAGTTTCTGGCCGCCGACGCGCTGCGGCAAGGCGCCGATACGCTGGTCACCGCCGGCGCCATTCAATCCAACCACGTGCGCCAGACGGCGGCGGTGGCGGCGAAACTGGGCCTGCACTGCGTCGCGCTGCTGGAAAACCCCATCGATACCCGTGCGGAAAACTACCTGACCAACGGCAACCGCCTGTTGCTCGGCCTGTTCAACGCCGAGGTGGTGATGTGCGAAGCGCTGCACGATCCGCAGCAGCAACTGGCGGAACTGGCGACGCGCCTCGAGGCGCAGGGCTTCCGGCCTTACGTGGTGCCGGTGGGTGGCTCCAATGCCCTGGGCGCGCTGGGATACGTGCAGTGCGCATTGGAAATCGCCGAACAGAGCCGGCGCAGCAACGTGGCGTTCAGTTCGGTGGTGGTGGCGTCCGGCAGCGCCGGCACTCACGCTGGGCTGGCGGTGGGGCTGCAACAGCTGCTGCCTGAAACTGAGCTGATTGGCGTGACGGTCTCGCGCACCGTGATCGATCAACTGCCGAAGGTGGAGCAGATCCAGAAAGCCCTGGCCTGTTCGCTGAATATCGACGAACTGGCACCGATAGCGCTGTGGGACGATTATTTCGCGCCGCAGTACGGCATGCCGAACGAAGAGGGCATGGCGGCGGTGCAGCTGCTGGCGCAGCAGGAGGGCGTGTTGCTGGATCCGGTATACACCGGCAAAGCGATGGCCGGTTTGATCGACGGCATTGCCCAGCGGCGTTTCCGCGACGAAGGGCCCATCCTGTTCGTTCACACCGGCGGTGCGCCGGCGCTGTTCGCCTACCATCCGCAGGTGTAAATACCGCTTGTTATTCCATTTTGAACTATATTTATAAGGTTATATTCCTTTATGCGGGCGGTTGCACTGTTAAAGTGCTGATATCAAAAAAGATAAACAACATACAGGGGTGTTTATGATGTTTGCAAAAGTTCGTCGCCAATGGTTGTTGGGCGTGGTGGGCGTTGCGTTGGCCGCCGGTTTGACGACTCAAACCTACGCCGCCGACAATCTGCTGCAGCAGGTGAAGCAGCGCGGCACGCTGATCGTCGGGCTGGAAGGCACCTATCCGCCGTTCAGTTTCCAGGGGGAAGACGGCAAATTGACCGGTTTCGAAGTGGATTTCGCCAACGCGCTGGCGGAACATCTGGGCGTGAAAGCCAAGCTGAACCCGACCAAGTGGGACGGTATGCTGGCTTCGCTGGATTCGAAGCGCATCGACGTGGTCATCAATCAGGTGACGCTCTCCGATGAGCGCAAGAAGAAATATGACTTCTCCACCCCTTACACCGTTTCCGGTATTCAGGCGCTGGTGAAAAAGGGCAACGAAGGCACCATCACCAAGCCGGAAGACCTGAAGGGCAAGAAGGTCGGCGTTGGCCTGGGCACCAACTATGAGCAATGGCTGCGCGAGAACGTGCAGGGCGTGGACGTGCGTACCTACGACGACGACCCGACCAAGTATCAGGATCTGCGCGTCGGCCGCATCAACGCCATCCTGGTGGATCGCCTGGCGGCGTTGGATCTGGTGAAGAAAACCGGCGATACGCTGGCGGTGGCCGGCCCGGCATTCTCCCGCCAGGAGTCCGGTGTGGCGCTGCGCAAAAATAACCCAGAGCTGCTGGCCGCGATTGACCAGGCGATCGCCGAGATGCAAAAAGACGGCACGCTGGCGAAGATCTCCGAAAAATGGTTTGGCGCGGACGTAACTAAATAATGCACGAAAGTATTCAACTGGCGCTGGATTCAGCGCCATTTTTATTGAAGGGCGCCATACTGACGCTGCAGCTGAGCCTGGGCGGTATGGCGCTAGGCTTGTTGCTCGGTTTTCTGTTGGCGCTGATGCGCCTTTCGCCGCTGTGGCCGCTGTCGTGGCTGTCGCGCATTTACGTGTCGCTGTTCCGCGGCACGCCGTTGATCGCCCAGCTGTTTATGATCTATTACGGTCTGCCGCAGTTCGGCGTTGAATTCGATCCCTTCCCGGCGGCGCTGATTGGCCTGTCGCTCAATACCGCCGCCTACACCTCAGAAACGCTGCGCGCGGCGATTTCGTCGATCGACAAAGGGCAGTGGGAAGCCGCCGCCAGCATCGGCATGACCCGTTGGCAAACCCTGCGCCGGGTGATCCTGCCGCAGGCGGCGCGCACCGCCTTGCCGCCGCTGGGCAACAGTTTTATCGGCCTGGTGAAGGACACCTCGCTGGCCGCCACCATCCAGGTGCCGGAACTGTTCCGCCAGGCGCAGCTCATCACCTCGCGCACGCTGGAAGTGTTCACCATGTACCTGGCGGCATCGCTGATTTACTGGGTGATGGCGACCCTGCTTTCCGCACTGCAAAACCGTCTGGAAGCCCACGTTAATCGCCAGGATCAGGAGTAACGCATGAGTGCCATTGAAGTTAAGCAATTGACCAAGCAGTTCAAAGGTCAGACGGTGCTGCATGGGATCGATCTGGCGGTGGACGCTGGTGAAGTGGTGGCGATCATCGGCCCGAGCGGCTCAGGGAAAACCACCTTGTTGCGCTGCATCAACCTGCTGGAGGAGCCGGATTCCGGCACCATTCGCGTCGGCGATATCCTGATCGACGGCAGCAAGCCGCTGAGCAAACAGAAAAATCAGGTGCGCGCGCTGCGCCAGCAGGTCGGTTTCGTGTTCCAGAACTTCAACCTGTTTCCGCACCGTTCGGTGCTGGAAAACATCATCGAAGGGCCGGTTATCGTTAAAGGCGAGGCGAAAGCCAGCGCCGAACAGCGCGCTCGTGCGTTGCTGGCCAAGGTGGGGCTGAGCGGCAAAGAGGCGGCTTATCCGCGTCGGCTGTCCGGCGGGCAGCAGCAGCGGGTGGCAATCGCGCGCGCGCTGGCGATGCAGCCGGAGGTGATTTTGTTCGATGAGCCGACGTCGGCACTTGATCCCGAGCTGGTGGGGGAAGTGCTCAATACCATGCGTTCACTGGCGGAAGAGAAACGCACCATGGTGATCGTCACCCATGAAATGAGCTTCGCCCGCGACGTGGCCGATCGGGTTATCTTTATGGATCACGGCCGCATCGTCGAACAGGGCCCGGCCAAAGCGCTGTTCGCCAATCCGCAGCATCAGCGTACCCAGCAATTCCTCGATAAGTTCCGGAATCAATAAGGCGTCGGGGGCGTTTCCCCCGACCGCATTCACTCCGCTTTCAACCATTCATTGCGCGCGGCGGCGGCGAGAAATCCGCTGCGGCTGCCGTATCCCGGATGTTGCCGAACCAGAGAGTCAATGCGTCTCGTAGCGCTCTGATGCGGCTTTCAAGCAGAGTAATCCGTCTATGTTGTGATCGTCCATGAGCGACGCCCCACCCTGTAAGGATAACAAGGCGCTAACGGCCGATCGGGCTGCGGACAATAAAAAACCCTGCACGAGCGCAGGGTTTGCGTAGCGGCGAGCAAATCAGGCGGCAATGGATTGCCGCCTTGAGGATGCGTTAACCGATGGTCATCAGGCTGGCGTTACCGCCGGCGGCGGCGGTGTTGACGCTCAGCGAACGTTCGATCAGCAGGCGTTCCAACAGAATGTTGGTTTCACCGTGGGCGAAGCCCTGCACCGAGACGATGGCGCCGCCGCGCTGCGCGATCTGCTCGCACAGGGTGCGCAACTGGTCGGCATCGCCGTGGTAGATGGCGGCATCGAACTCGATCTTGTCCTGCTGCCAGTCTTTGCTGAAGGCGATGCGCGCCTGCACATCGTTCGGCAAGCGGCGGAACAGGTCGCGTTGCAGTTCCGCTTCCGGCCACAGCGCGCAGCTGCCAACCGCCAGCACGGCGGCCAGCTGGATCAGCGCGTCGGCTTCGTTATCCGCCAGGCACAGCACGCGTTCACGCGGCAGCAGGGCATAGGTATTGCGCTCGCCGGTCGGGCCCGGCAGCGGGCGTACGGTGCCGCCCTGGCCCAGTTCCGCATAGCGCTGCGCCAATGCCGCCAGTTCGCCGTGCTGGCTGGTGACCGCCCATTTCTCCAGCGATTGCAGCGCCCCCAACAGCTGTGGCCGCGCGGTGGCTTCCATCGGGCGCTCTTCGTCCTGACGGTGCAGCGTACGTTGCAGCGCGTCGTCCGGACGGTTGGCCAGCAGACGGTACAGGTACAGCGGGCCGCCGGCTTTCGGGCCGGTGCCCGACAGGCCTTCGCCGCCGAACGGCTGCACGCCGACCACTGCGCCGACCATGTTGCGGTTGACGTACAGGTTGCCGACCTTGGCGCGTTCGGTCACCCGGGCGATGGTTTCATCGATACGGGTGTGAATGCCCAGCGTCAGGCCATAACCGGCGGCGTTGATCTGATCGACCAGCGCGTCCAGATTGTTGCGCTGGAAGCGCACCACGTGCAGCACCGGGCCGAAGATCTCTTTCTGCAGCTCGTCGAAGCTGTCGAGTTCGATCAGCGTCGGCTTGATGAAGGTGCCGCGCGCCCACTCTTTCTCATCCTGCGCGCTGCCTTTGGCGGCCTGGTACACCTTGCGGCCTTTGGCGCGCATCGCCTGGATGTGGCGTTCGATGCCGGTTTTGGCTTCGGCGTCAATCACCGGGCCCACGTCGGTGGACAGGCGCTCCGGGTTGCCCATGCGGCATTCGGCCATCGCGCCGCGCAGCATTTGCAGCGTGTGCTCGGCCACGTCTTCCTGAATGCACAGGATACGCAGCGCGGAGCAGCGCTGGCCGGCGCTGTCGAAGGCGGAGGCCACCACGTCGGTCACCACCTGCTCGGTCAGGGCGGAAGAGTCGACGATCATGGCGTTCAGGCCGCCGGTTTCGGCGATCAGCGGCGTCGGCCGGCCTTGCGGATCGAGACGACCGGCGATGCTGCGCTGCAGAATGCCGGCGACGTCGGTGGAGCCGGTGAACATCACGCCGCGGACGCGGGCGTCGTTGACCAGCGTCGAGCCGACGGTTTCACCCTGGCCCGGCAGCAGCTGCAGCACGCCTTGCGGAATGCCGGCCTCCAGCAGGATGCGCACCGCCTGCGCGGCCACCAGCGGCGTTTGCTCGGCCGGTTTGGCCAGCACGCTGTTGCCCGCCGCCAGCGCGGCGGCGATTTGGCCGGTGAAGATCGCCAGCGGGAAGTTCCACGGGCTGATGCAGACCACCGGGCCCAGCGGGCGGTGGCTGTCGTTGGCGAAGTCGTCGCGCACCTGGCCGGCGTAGTAGTGCAGGAAGTCGACCGCTTCACGCACTTCGGCGATGGCGTTGTTGAAGGTTTTACCCGCTTCACGCACCAGGATGCCCAGCAGGCTTTGCAGCTGGCTTTCCATCAGTTCGGCGGCGCGTTCGAGGATCGCGGCGCGTTCCGTCGGCGGCGTAGCGAACCAGATTGGGCCGGCGGCCGCGGCGGCGTCGAGCGCGCGGCTGACTTCGCCTTCGGTGGCTTCACGCACGTAGCCGACCACATCGCCCGGCTCGGCCGGGTTGATCACCGGCTGCTCCACGCCCTGATCCAATTCGGCGTCGATAATCGGTTCCGCGCGCCACGGATGGCTGGCGCTGGTGAGCAGGGCGCTGGAGAGCGAGGCCAGACGCTGTTCGTTGGACAGATCCAGACCGCTGGAGTTAACGCGTTTCTCGCCGTACAGCTCGCGCGGCAGCGGGATGCGCGGATGCGGCAGGCCAATCTGACCTTCGTTGGCCGCCAGCGCTTCCACGGCGCTGACCGGATCGGCCACCAGTTTGTCGAGCGGCAGGGTGGCGTCGGCGATGCGGTTGACGAACGAGGTGTTGGCGCCGTTTTCCAGCAGGCGGCGCACCAGGTAAGCCAGCAGCGTTTCATGGGTGCCGACCGGTGCGTAGATGCGGCAAGGGCGGTTCAGTTTGCCGTCGGCCACTTTACCCACCACCTGTTCGTACAGCGGCTCACCCATGCCGTGCAGGCACTGGAATTCATACTGGCCAGGGTAGTAGTTGTTGCCGGCCAGGTGATAGATGGCGCTCAGGGTATGGGCGTTGTGGGTCGCGAACTGCGGATAGATCAGGTTCGGCACCGACAGCAGCTTGCGGGCGCAGGCCAGATAGGAAACGTCGGTGTACACCTTGCGGGTGTATACCGGGTAGCCTTCCAGGCCGTCCATCTGGGCGCGTTTGATTTCGCTGTCCCAGTAGGCGCCTTTCACCAGACGGATCATCAGGCGGCGGCGGCTGCGTTGCGCCATGTCGATCACCGCGTCGATGGCGAACGGGCAACGTTTCTGATAGGCCTGGATCACGAAGCCGATACCGTTCCAGCCGGCCAACTGCGGCTCGAAGCACAGCTTCTCCAGCAGATCGAGCGAGATTTCCAGGCGGTCGGCCTCTTCGGCGTCGATGTTGATGCCGATATCATACTGGCGCGCTTGCAGGGTCAGCGACAGCAGGCGCGGATAAAGCTCTTCCATCACGCGTTCGTACTGTGCGCGGCTGTAGCGCGGGTGCAGGGCGGACAGCTTGATGGAAATGCCGGGGCCTTCATAGATGCCGCGGCCGTTGGAGGCTTTGCCGATGGCGTGGATCGCCTGCTGGTAGGAAACCAGGTAGGCCTGCGCGTCGGCTTCGGTCAGGGCGGCTTCGCCCAGCATGTCGTAGGAATAGCGGAAACCTTTTTCTTCCAGCTTGCGCGCGTTGGCCAGCGCTTCGGCGATGGTTTCGCCGGTCACGAACTGCTCGCCCATCAGGCGCATCGCCATGTCCACGCCTTTGCGGATCAGCGGTTCGCCGCTCTTGCTGATAATGCGGTTCAGCGAGCGGGACAGATTGGCTTCGTTATGCGTGGACACCAGCTTGCCGGTGAACAGCAGGCCCCAGGTCGCGGCGTTGACGAACAGCGACGGGCTGCGCCCCAGGTGCGAGTGCCAGTTGCCGTTGCTGATCTTGTCGCGGATCAGGGCATCGCGGGTCGGTTTGTCCGGAATGCGCAGCAGCGCTTCCGCCAGGCACATCAGCGCCACGCCTTCCTGCGAGGAGAGGGAGAACTCTTGCAGCAGGCCTTGCACCATGCCGGCGCGGCCGTTTGCACTTTTTTGGTTACGCAACTTCTCGGCGATGCCATAGGCCATTTTGTGAGTGGCCTGTGCAAGATCGGCGGGTAATCGCGCCTGTTCGAGCAACATCGGCACCGCTTCGGTCTCTGGGCGGCGATAGGCGGCGGTGATGGCGGCGCGGGTCACCGACTGAGGCAGAATTTGTTCGGCAAAATCGAGGAATGGCTGGTGTGACTCTTCCTGCGCTTGCGGCATAATGTCGTCCGCTTCAGGCTGGCCCGCTGCGGCCAGCGCTGGAATTTCAGGAATATCGGTACCGCTCTCGAGACGCTCGAGGTAATTAAAGATGGCCTGCTTGATGAGCCAGTGCGGCGTGCGATCGATGCGCTGCGCGGCGCTCTTGATCCGGTCGCGTGTTGCCTCGTCGAGTTTCACGCCCATTGTGGTAGTGCCCATGCCTGTCCAACTCCTGTGTTTAGAACCTATCCCATCAGGCTAGACAAACAGCAGGCCGGAAAGCCTGTTGGGATAGGTTCGTGAGATGTGTGGGTTAAGAATGCAGACAATATCCTGCATGTTGCAACTTTGTGCAACCTTGTTAAATCAGGCTGATGAGCGAAGTGTGAGTTTCATCGATTTTTTAACACGGGCAGTTGGCATGAATGTTGCGTTATTGAGCGAATGCGGCAGGGTTTATTACGCCGCAGGCGCTTTACCTTGCGGTATATAAGGGTAATAGCAAGGTGCAACTCATTTTGCTTGTCGTGAGTGCAACCTTTGAGCCCGGTAAATGTGACGCAGGGTAAACTTTGTGTAACTTTGTTGTTAAATATCTTGTTGGTTGATGAAAGGCTCATCTAGGATAACCGACGGTCAACAATTACGGGCAGAAACTATTTTACCTGCACTCGCTCGCAGGCTGCGCCACGTTCCGGCGCGGCGGCCAGTGAAATGCATTGCGCGTGGGTTTACCGGCGCCGGCATGGCCGGAGCGAAACGCGAATAATAATGAAAGTGGAGAATTAAATGACAATGAGCACACCTATGCTGGTGACCTTCCTGGTGTACATTTTCGGGATGGTGCTGATCGGCCTGCTTGCCTACCGGGCAACCAATAACTTTGATGACTATATTCTCGGCGGCCGCAGTTTGGGCAGCGTGGTGACCGCGCTGTCCGCCGGCGCTTCCGACATGAGCGGCTGGTTGCTGATGGGCCTTCCGGGCGCCATCTTCCTCTCCGGCATCTCTGAAAGCTGGATCGCCATCGGCCTGACCATCGGCGCTTACCTGAACTGGAAGCTGGTGGCAGGAAGGCTGCGCGTGCATACCGAAGCCAACAATAACGCCCTGACGCTGCCGGACTATTTCACCAGCCGTTTTGAAGACAACAGCAAGCTGCTGCGGGTGATCTCGGCCATCGTCATTCTGGTGTTCTTCACCATTTACTGCGCCTCCGGCATCGTGGCCGGCGCGCGCCTGTTCGAAAGCACCTTCGGCATGAGCTACGAAACCGCCCTGTGGGCCGGCGCCGCGGCGACCATCCTGTATACCTTTATCGGCGGTTTCCTGGCGGTGAGCTGGACCGACACCGTACAGGCCAGCCTGATGATTTTCGCGCTGATCCTGACGCCGGTGATCGTGATCTTCGCCGTCGGCGGCATCGATACGTCGATGCTGGTGATCCAGGCGAAGAACCCGGCCAACCTCGACATGCTGAAGGGGCTGAACTTCGTCGCCATCCTGTCGCTGCTGGGTTGGGGCCTGGGCTACTTCGGCCAGCCGCACATCCTGGCGCGTTTCATGGCGGCGGATTCTCACCGCACCATCCGCAGCGCGCGCCGCATCAGCATGACCTGGATGATCCTGTGTCTGGCCGGGACCATCGCCGTCGGTTTCTTCGGCATCGCTTACTTCGCCAATAACCCGGATCAGGCCGGCAACGTGTCGCAGAACGGCGAACGCGTGTTCATCGAACTGGCGATGTTGCTGTTCAACCCATGGGTGGCGGGCGTGCTGCTGTCGGCGATTCTGGCGGCGGTCATGAGCACCCTGAGCTGCCAACTGCTGGTGTGCTCCAGCGCGATCACCGAAGACCTGTACAAGGCATTTCTGCGCAAGGGCGCCAGCCAGCGTGAGCTGGTGTGGGTCGGCCGCGTGATGGTGCTGGTGGTGGCGCTGATCGCCATCGCGTTGGCGGCCAACCCGGAGAACCGCGTACTGGGCCTGGTGAGCTATGCCTGGGCCGGTTTCGGCGCCGCCTTCGGCCCGGTTGTGCTGATCTCGGTAATGTGGTCGCGCATGACCCGCAACGGCGCGTTGGCCGGTATGCTGGTCGGTGCGGTGACGGTGATCGTCTGGAAACAGTACGAATGGTTGGGCCTGTACGAAATCATCCCTGGCTTCATCCTGGGTTGCCTGGCCATCGTGGTGGTGAGCCTGATGGGCCGCCAGCCATCCTCAACCATGACCGAACGTTTCGATCAGGCGGAAGCCGAATACAAAACGGTATAACGCCGTTCGATGTCAGTCGGCAAGGGGCGCGCAGAGCGCCCCTTCTTTTTGCCTGTTTGCCCGTCATTCGGCTGTAACACCTGGCGACATTTGATTAGAAAAAATCACGCTTGCGCCTCTTGTATTTCTTTTTGCCAGAATGATAATCACTCTCGTTGTATTTTACGTTTCTTTACATACTCGCCGCGGCTCATTTCGAGCCGGTTTGCTCTGCCGCCGCGGTCTTTTCAGGGGTGATTAGTTATGTTCGTTCCCTTTCTTATCATGTTCCGTGAGGGGCTGGAGGCCGCGCTGATCGTCAGCCTGATCGCCAGCTACCTGAAGCGCACGCAGCGCAGCCAATGGCTGGGCGCGGTGTGGATCGGCGTAATTGTCGCCGCGGCGCTGTGTCTGGCGCTCGGCATCTTCATCAATGAAACCACCGGCGAGTTCCCGCAGAAGCAGCAGGAGCTGTTCGAAGGCATCGTGGCGGTGGTGGCGGTGCTGATCCTCACCTATATGGTGTTCTGGATGCGTAAGGTGTCCAAATCGGTCAAGGTGCATCTGGAAGGGGCTATCGATCAGGCGCTCAGCGCCGGTAAAGGTCAGGGATGGGCGCTGGTAGCGATGGTGTTCTTCGCCGTGGCGCGCGAAGGGCTAGAGTCGGTGTTCTTCCTGCTGGCGGCGTTTCAGCAAGACGTGGGCGCCGCGGCGCCGATCGGCGCGGTGCTCGGCCTGGTGGCCGCCATCGTGCTGGGCATGATGATTTACTGGGGCGGGGTGAAGCTGCACCTGGCCAAATTCTTCAAATGGACCAGCCTGTTCATTCTGTTCGTCGCCGCCGGCCTGGCCGCCGGGGCGATCCGCGCCTTCCACGAAGCCGGTCTATGGAACCACTTCCAGGACATCGCCTTCGATTTCAGCAGCACCCTGTCGACCCATTCGCTGTTCGGCACCCTGCTGGAAGGCATTCTCGGTTACCAGGAAGCGCCGACGGTCAGCGAAGTGGCGGTCTACTTCCTGTATCTGATCCCGGCGCTGATTTTCTTTTTCCTGCCGCAGCGCGCGGAGCCGGCAGCGGCCCCGGCGCAACGTAAAATCAATCATTAATGTTTAATAGGGAATCTCGTATGTCTACTCCGTTATTTCGCCGCAAGGCGTTGCACGCAGCATTACTGGCTATCCCGGCGTTTGCGCTGAGCCTCGACGCCTTGGCGGCGGACGTGCCGCAGGTCAAGGTTACGGTTAACGACAAGCAGTGCGAACCGATGCAGCTGACGGTCCCGGCCGGCAAGACGCAGTTTGTGGTGCACAACACCAGCCAGAAAAACGTCGAATGGGAAATCCTGAAAGGGGTGATGGTGGTGGAAGAGCGCGAGAACATCGCGCCGGGCTTTACCCAGAAAATGACCGCCACGCTGGAAGCGGGCGAATATGACATGACCTGCGGGCTGCTGAGCAATCCGAAAGGCAAACTGATCGTCACCGCAGCGGCCAACGGCGCCACCGACGGCAAGCCGAACGCGCTGGACTTGGTTGGCCCGATCGCCGAATACAAGGTTTACGTCACCAAAGAAGTCGATGGGTTGGTGAAACAGACCAAGCTGTTTACCGACGCGGTGAAGGCCGGCAACGTGGAGCAGGCGCGCAAGCTGTATGCGCCGACCCGCCAGCACTATGAGCGCATCGAGCCGATCGCCGAGATGTTCTCCGATCTGGACGGCAGCATCGACGCCCGCGAAGACGACTACGAGAAGAAAGCGGCGGACCCGAACTTCACCGGCTTCCACCGTCTGGAGAAGGCGCTGTTTGCCGACAACTCGACCAAAGACATGGGCAAATATGCCGATCGTCTGTATCACGACACCGTTGAGCTGCAAAAACGCGTGAGTGAACTGACCTTCCCGCCGAGCAAGGTGGTGGGCGGCGCAGCCGGGCTGATCGAAGAAGTGGCGGCCAGCAAGATCAGCGGTGAAGAAGACCGTTACAGCCGCACCGATTTGTGGGACTTCCAGGCCAACGTCGACGGCGCGCAAAAGATAGTCAATCTGCTGCGCCCGCTGCTGGTTAAGGCCAATAAGCCGCTGCTGGACAAGATCGACGCCAACTTCAAAACCGTGGACACCATTTTGGCGAAGTACCAAACCAAAGAGGGTTATGAGTCCTATGAGAAGCTGACCGATGCCGATCGCAATGCGTTGAAAGGGCCGATCACCACGCTGGCGGAAGATCTTTCCCAGCTGCGCGGCGTATTGGGTCTGGACTGAGGCATACGGTTATGAGCAACAAGGCAGGCCCGCATAACGGGCCGCATCCGCAATCGCAGGGGGCGGCATCGCCTTCGCGACGCCGTTTGCTGCAAGGGCTGGGGCTGGGCGCGCTGGCGCTGGGCGGCAGCCGCCTGGCTCAAGCGGCGGGCAACGCGGCGGAGCCGTTGGCGACGCCGCAGGATGAGCGCTGGCAGAAACAGCCGTTTTATGGCCGCCATCAGGCTGGGGTGCTGACGCCGCAACAGGCGGCGATGATGCTGGTGGCGTTCGATGTGCTGGCGACCGACAAAGCGGGGCTGGAGCGCCTGTTCCGGCTGCTGACCGATCGCATCGCCTTCCTGACTCACGGCGGCAAGGCGCCGGAGGTGGACGCCAAGCTGCCGCCGCTCGATTCCGGCATCATGGGGCCGGAGATTTACCCGGACAACCTGACCATCACCGTGTCGGTCGGCGCATCGCTGTTTGATGAACGCTTTGGTCTGCAGGCGCAAAAGCCGCTGCGGCTGCAGAAAATGACCCGTTTCCCCAACGATGCGTTGGACGCCGCGCTTTGCCACGGCGACCTGCTGCTGCAGATCTGCGCCAACACCAACGAAACCGCTCTCCACGCGCTGCGCGACATCATTAAGCATTCGCCGGATCTGCTCAGCGTGCGTTGGAAGCGGGAGGGATTCATCTCCGCGCACGCGGCGCGCAGCAAAGGCAAAGAGACGCCGATCAACCTGTTGGGGTTCAAAGACGGCACCGCCAACCCGAAAACTGACGACAAACCGCTGATGGATAAGGTGGTGTGGGTCGGCGACAATGTCGGTGAGCCGGCGTGGACGGCGGGCGGCAGCTATCAGGCGGCGCGCATTATTCGTTTTCGCGTCGAGTTTTGGGATCGCACGCCGCTGCAGGAGCAGGAAACCATCTTCGGCCGCGAGAAGCACAGCGGGGCGCCGCTGGGCATGAAGCATGAACATGACGAGCCGGACTACGCGAACGATCCCGACGGCAAGGTGATCCCGATGGATGCACACATCCGGCTGGCTAACCCTCGCACGCCGGAAAGCCAAAGCAACCTGATGCTGCGGCGCGGCTACAGTTATTCCCTTGGCGTCTCCAATGCCGGGCAGCTGGAAATGGGGCTGCTGTTCGTCTGCTATCAGGCCGATCTGGAGAAAGGCTTCCTGACGGTGCAAAAAAGGCTGAACGGCGAAGCGCTGGAGGAATACATCAAGCCGATTGGCGGCGGGTATTTCTTCGTGTTGCCGGGCGTGAAAGAGGGCGGCGATTATCTGGCCAGCGGCCTGCTCAAGGCCTGAAGCCGGAATGACGAGGCGGGATCTTCCGCCTCGTTTTACGTTTGTCTTACCCGCTGCAGGGGGGCAGTGAACGATGAAACGCAATTCAATGCTTTGCCGGCAGATTAAAAAACACGCAGTCATGCTGTTTTTGATTGCGCAAAATTTAATCGGGAAACCAAAGTGTCATTCGCGGGTTTTAATTGTAATGCATTGATATTTATTGATTATAATTTTCTATGGAATGACGTCTTGGGCGTGATATAGTGTTTTTGCGTTAACTGAAAACAAAAAATATTAAATTTTTTTACATTTTAGTAACGACGTGGGATTGAATGTCATTATACTGTAATCATCTGGCGGTAGTTTTCACACGGTGCACAGCTTGAAGCTGTAAATATCACTGCGGGGATCGCTAATGGTAAAGTCCTTGGTTGGGCTGGAAAGAAAAAATAACACATCTCCCCTGATTTCTCGTTGTAACGAGGGTTCTCTCTCCGACTCTCTTTTACCGGCAACTCCGCACTCTTATCGCTACCGAATCTCATCGCTTTTTACTCCACGTTTATTGATGCAGTCCGCGTTGTCCCGTGAAGACACGGCGCTTAAGCGTTGCCGTCGATTCACTTTGTCCCTTGGCTCTTATTGGCTCGGAGGAGGCCAAAACCTAATACGTGTGTGAAACATAATCGCGCGGCCTGGCCGTTGCGGTAGGTGAAACAAACTGTAAGGTGCCACTATGGGTAGACAGAAAGCAGTGATCAAAGCACGTCGTGAAGCGAAACGCGTTATTCGTCGTGACGCTCGTAGTCATCGCCAGCTGGAAGAAGAGTCTGTGACCTCGCTGGTGCAAATGGGGGGAGTCGAGTCTATCGGCATGGCGCGAGACAAGCGCGATAGCTCACCCATCGAGGCTAGAACCGAAGCTCAGGGTCATTACTTATCAGCCATAGAGAATAAGCAGCTGATCTTCGCCACCGGCGAAGCCGGCTGCGGCAAAACATTTATCAGCGCCGCCAAGGCGGCGGAGGCGCTGATCCATAAAGAGGTGGATCGGATTATCGTTACCCGTCCTGTTTTGCAGGCGGATGAAGATCTCGGTTTCTTGCCGGGGGATATCTCCGAGAAGTTCGCGCCTTATTTCCGCCCGGTGTATGACATTCTGGTGCGCCGTTTAGGATCTTCCTTTATGCAGTACTGCCTGCGCCCGGAAATCGGCAAGGTGGAGATTGCGCCGTTCGCTTATATGCGCGGGCGCACCTTCGAAAATGCGGTCGTTATCCTGGATGAAGCCCAGAACGTGACCGCCAGCCAGATGAAAATGTTCCTGACCCGCCTGGGGGAAAACGTGACGGTTATCGTTAACGGCGACGTAACCCAGTGCGACCTGCCGCGCGGCGTGAAATCCGGCCTCAGCGATGCCCTGGAACGCTTCGAAGAGGACGAGATGATCGGCGTTATCCGCTTTGAAAAACAGGACTGCGTGCGTTCCGCTCTGTGCCAGCGCACGCTCAACGCTTACAGTTAACCTATCCGCTAATGGAAAGGCCGCTTCGGCGGCCTTTTTTATCTCCGCAATTTCCCCTCTCGTTTAACCTTTGTGTAAATTATTGTGGTTTTCTGTATAGATTTTCGTTGAGTTAGCGTTAATGATTAATGGGTTCCAGATTGGCGCGCAATTTGCCTGTGCCGCCAAAAGGACATTATCTGGGGTGTGCGCCGCGCGGCGCATAGCGTGTGGGTTCCTTGATGCGATTCAAACATGAAATACATCATTCTGCTTTTGCTTATTTTATGCGTCGTCTATGTGCATTACCGCGGGCGGGTGCGCTACAACGTGTGGCGTCAGCTGTCTGACCATTCCACCTTTACCGCACCGCTGAACGTCTTCATGTATCTGTTTTCCCGTGTGCCGACCACGCCGTACCTGAAGCCGGAGCAATTTCCTGAGCTGACGGTACTGCGGGAGAACTGGGAAACCATCCGCGACGAAGGACAGAAGCTGATGGAGATCCAGCAGATCAAAGCGTCCGATCAATTCAACGACGCCGGTTTCAACTCGTTCTTCAAGACCGGTTGGAAACGCTTTTATCTGAAATGGTATGAGGACAGCCATCCCTCCGCCATGACCCTGTGCCCGCAGACCACGGAACTGCTGCGCAGCCTGCCTTCGGTCAAGGCGGCGATGTTCGCCGAACTGCCGGACGGCAGCCGTTTGCCGCGCCACCGCGACCCTTACGCTGGTTCGCTGCGTTATCACCTGGGGCTGATTACCCCCAATGATGACCGCTGCTTCATTGAGGTGGACGGTGAGCGCTACAGCTGGCGCGACGGTGAAGGGGTGATGTTCGATGAAACCTATCTGCACTATGCGGAAAACCAGAGCGGGCAGAATCGCCTGATCCTGTTCTGCGATATCGAACGGCCGATGCGCTACCGCTGGGCACAGGCGGTTAACCACTGGTTGGGGCGCAATCTGATGAGCGCCGCCACCGCGCCGAATGAAGAGGGCGATCGCACCGGCGGCGTCAACAAGATGTTCAAATACATCTATGCGATACGCCGGGTGGGGAAACGCCTGAAGGCCTGGAACCGTACCGGTTATTACATCATCAAGTGGATTTTGTTCGGGGGGATCGCCGCGGCGATATTCTTCTCGGTATAACGAAGGCAGGGGCGCACAGAGTGCGCCCCTTTTTGATCAGGCGAAGATCGTCATCATGTAGGCGGCGAACAGCGCCAGGTGGGCGGTGCCGTTCAGCACGTTGGTGCGGCCGGTCGAGAACGACAGCTGGCACAGCAGCAACACCGTCAGCATCACCACGATATGCGGCGTTTGCAGGCCGAAGATCAGCGTCTGCCCGGTCAGGGTGGCGATGATGGTGACCGCCGGCACGGTCAGGGAGATGGTCGCCAGCACCGAACCGAAGAACAGGTTCATGGCGCGTTGCACCTGGTTGTTCAACACGGCGCGCAGCGCGCCCAGGCCTTCCGGCGACAGGATCAGCAGCGCCACCAGGAAGCCGGTGAACTGCGCCGGCGCATTCATCTTGGTCAGCAGGCCTTCCAGCGGATTGGCGTTGAACTTGGTGACGGCGATAACCGCGATCAGGTGCACGATGAGCCAGGCGGCGTGCCAGGCGCTGCTGTGCGAAGAGGGCTTGCCGTGATGCGGATCACCATCGTCGTCTTCATGCTCGTACACGAACAGGCTTTGGTGGGTTTTGGTCTGGATCACCAGGAACACGCCATACATGGCGGCGGAAATCAGTGCCACCAGCAGCGCTTGCCCGGTGCTGAAGTTGCCGCCCGGCAGCGCGCTCGGGAATACCAGCACGATCACCGCCAGCGGGAAAATCGCCATCAGATACTGTTTGATGCCACCCAGGTTGACGTACTGGGTGGCGAACTTGCGTCCGCCGAGCAGCAGCGCAAAGCCGACCAGGCCGGCGGAAACGATCATGATGATGGAGTACAGCGTGTCGCGCATCAGCGCCGGCGCGGCGTCGCCGGTGGCCATCAGCGCGGAAATCAGGCTGACTTCGAGGATCACCACGGACAAACTGAGGATCAGCGAGCCGTAGGGTTCGCCCAATCGGTGGGCCAGCACGTCGGCGTGACGCACCACGCTGAAGGCGCTGCTGAGGATCCCCACCAGCGCGAGAATATTGATGCCAACAATCAGCGGAAAGTTAGCGGTGCTGCCCCATAAATTCAACACCACCAGCGCGGCGATGGGGAAGATCAGCGAGTATTCGGTGTGGCGAGACTTGGTGGATCGGCCAGGATCGTGTTGCGACTTCATGAGGGTGGCACTCCTTCTCAAACAGCGTAGCCCGTCAGCGCCGGTCGCCGTGATGCGGCAACTCTGCGTTTCCAGTAGGTATTTTATATTAGGATACACCCGCGGCGCCGGTGTGATGTTGTTTTTATCTGAGAAAGCAATTGCTTGCTTTGTGTGATCAGGGTAACAAAAAAACCGCACGGGGTGCGGTTTTATTTACTTACTTTTACGCAATAACGCTAATTTTTAACGTTAGATTTGAGAAAAGTCGTGTTTACTTGTTTACTGCTCGGTTAATCAAGGAGAATGAGACGGTCAGTCGTCAATATTATCCATGATTTCATGCCGTTTATTGTGGTAACCCTCTTCATTTAGCCCCTCACGCCAGTAAGGCACGGCATAAAGACGATTACGATCGCATTGACGTTCGCGCCGCAGGTAACGGCGCAACTCTACTACCAGGCGATCTTCACCGGCGAGCCAGAAGTGCGCTTCACCCTGCGGCACGGACTGCGCGCGGAACCGAGCGATCAATTCGTCGGTTTTCTCTGTGCCGCCGACGACCCAATTCACCTCAACGCCGGTAGGCTTTTTCAGGTCAATCACGTCGGCAGTGCTATCGACGCGGACGAAAGCGCGCCCGGCGCCGTGCGGCGGCAGGTTTTCCAGCAGCGCGGCCAACGCCGGCAGCGAGGAAGGATCGCCCGCCAGGCAGTAGAAGTCGGCGGCCGGCAGCATCGGTTTGGGGCCGCCTGGATTGCTGATGCCGATTTTATCGCCAATTTTCGCCTGGCGCGCAAAGTCGACCGCTGGTCCCTGGTGATCGTGAATGGCGAATTCGATGTCCACTTCCGCCTGTTCCGGGCGCACGGCGCGAATGGAATAGGTGCGCACGATCGGGCGCACGGCATCGGCAGCCCAGCGCGGGCCGTTTTCAGTCAGCGTCGGCAGATCCGGCTGCGTTTGGCCGGCGAGCGGCAAAAAGACCTTGATGTGCGCGGCGGCGGCGTTGGCCTGGTAGTAGCGCAGATCGGGCGCGGTAAAGGTGATGCGGCGCAGGTGCGGCGTAATGTCCTGTACGGCGCTGACGGCGATCAGGTAGGGGGCGCGTGAGCGAGGGGATTCGGTAGTCACGGGGATCTCCTTATAGGTCGTTTGGCGGTGAGTATACCATGCCGTTTGATAATGAGAATTGTTTGCTCATTGAGGCGTAACCGCGTGTGGGCTAGGCTTAAGGTTCACGCAATACGCACGGGAGGATGTGATGCCATACCAAGACACGAACGACTTGCCGGACAATGTGAAGCATGTGCTGCCGGAACATGCGCAGGCGATCTATAAAGAAGCGTTTAACAGCGCCTGGCAACAATACCGGGATCCCGACGATCGGCGCGGTGACGACAGCCGGGAGGAGACGGCGCATAAAGTAGCCTGGGCGGCGGTCAAGCAAAGCTATCGCAAGGGCGACGACGAACGCTGGCATAAAAAGTAACGCCTCTATGCCCCGGTAAGAATCGCGCAGACGTTATGCTGACCTCGGCAATTAATATTGTTGCTGCTCAGTACAAATACTTTTCCACGTTAACGCCGCTTTGCAACTTGATTGCGCGGCGGGAAAAGAATATGGTCATTATTAATCGGCGCGGTTATTGAATTAATAAAATTCCGCACCAAAAAATAAAATTGCAAAGGTTCAGTAGTGGCGAGGGAGGACGAGAAATCGTATTCCCGGGAGGTTGTAACAGTGTTAACGCGAGATTTTCTGCAAAAAGCGGATTGCAAAACCGCCTTTGGCGCTATTGAGGAGTCGCTGTTGCTGACGCCTGAACAGCGCGCAGCCTCGTTGGAATGCACGCTATCGCGCCGGCCGGATCACAGCCCGGTATGGGTATTCGGTTACGGTTCGCTGATGTGGAATCCGGTTTTCGAATCTGAAGAAGTGCGGCCCGCCATGCTGCAGGGCTGGCATCGGGCGTTCTGCATGCGTTTGACCGCCGGGCGCGGCACGCTGCACCAGCCGGGGCGCATGCTGGCGCTGAAAGAGGGTGGCCAGACCACCGGATTGGCGTTTCGTCTGCCGGAAGGCAAGCTGCGTGAAGAGCTGGAGCTGCTTTGGAAGCGCGAAATGGTGACCGATTGCTACGTGCCGACCTGGTGTGAACTGCAGTTGGATGGCGGAGAGACCGTCACGGCGCTGGTGTTCGTGATGAACGCGCAGCACCCGCTGTTTGAAGCAGACACCAGCCACCAGGTGATCGCGCCATTGATCGCCAGCGCCAGCGGCCCGCTGGGCACCAACGCGCAATACCTGTTTGCGCTGGATAACGAGCTGAAGCACCACGGCATGCAGGATGATTGCATCGGCGATCTGGTGCGCTATGTACAGCAATGGTTGCAGCAGAACCGCACCGGCGGCATCGGCAGCGAGGCCACCGCCTGAGGCTGCTGCGGGAATGCGAACGGTGA